>NZ_JAJNJI010000005.1:0-247879 GCF_022386165.1 Mammaliicoccus sp. P-M58 | reverse complement strand
GTCCCCACATTGAATCGTATAATCACATATAGTTTAACACCTTATCCAAAAAAATAAAATTGGACGGTATTATTAAGTAATGACTTTTTTATACTTAAGCACTTGACTAATCGTAGGAAAGGGAGCGGGACAGAAATCTAATTTGTATAAAAAGATTTCGTAGTCCCGCCCCGGCAAGGATGACTAGAGTTGAAAAAGCTTGGTACAAGCGCATTTTCAATTCAGTCATCTACTGCCAAGTTGTAAAAAGAGACTGAGACATTACATTATGTCCCAGTCTCTATTATTTTATTGGAAACATCTTGAAATACGTACCGATTTTCCATAAGTATTCTAACGGACCATATTTAAAGTAACTTAACCACAAACTTGAGAATATTAACTGTATCACAAGAATGATTAAACAAAGGTTCGCCGTATGGATTAAACGACAATCTGACAAACCAAATCCATAGCTAAACAATAGTATCAACAACGTCTGCCCGATATAATTCGTAAGTGCCATTTGCCCATACGTTCTTAACGGTTTCAATAATTGTTGCACGACTTTATATTGTAACAACGTGACGAGTACACTAAAGTAACATATCGTCACAATTGGACTCAAAATTAAAATCAATTGATTCGTTAAAGCATATTGTTTCAAATATTGCGCTTCAGTAATACCTGTATATTTAATCGCTTGGTAAGAAGCGCCAACGTAGATTTGATTTAAGTAATAGATGCCGATTACCGAAATGATCATCGTCAATAGCGCAATAATGGCATAATACTTTCTATGTTGGTACATTTTTTGATGTAGACCAAATTGAGCAAATGTTAAACCTAAAGTGAACAGTGGAAGCGGCATTAATATTTTACCGCCCAATCCAATCGCTACGCATAAGAGTATCATACCGATTGCGAAATTCACCCATTTATTCACTTTGAACAGTGGTAATAACACTAAACCAAATATGGCGTACACAAGCAATACTTCTCCCGGTTGGAGTTGCATATGCCCTAATCCTAACAGCGCCAATATCACAATTCTTCTCAAATAAATCACATATGGATGTTCACTTTTCGCTTTCGCTCGATTAATAAAAATATAAAAACCAACACCAAACAAAAATGAAAAAATCGACATAAACTTTGACTCAATAAATATATCTAAAAACTTCTGATAACGAACTTCTACTATTGAAAAATCAAATGGCACTTGTATAATGCTCGAAACATTAAGAAAAATAATACCTAATAAAGCAAATCCTCTAATATAATCTAATTCATAAATACGATGATTCGATGCAGTCGGATTCATGACATATACCTCCTTTCATTCCTTGTTATAATTTATCATTTATACAAAGAAATACAACGAACAATATTGTCACATGGCCTGTCACATCGCATTAAAAAGACTAGGACAACTAGCCCTAGCCTTTAACTTCTATGCCTTCAATCTAGCTTGAATCATAATTGGATAGATACATAATGCTGATATGATTCCAATTGCGCCTAATATATGAAACATTTCATAAATATGTTGATATACCCATTTGAAGAATGGCGTGAAATCACCGAGTACAAACCAGATAAATACGATGACACCTAGAAATAGTACACCAATCATTGTTGGAATAACACCTATGCGATAAATAATCGCACGAGTAAGAAACAAATTCCTGCAATGAACAAAATAGCTAGGAAATCCACCCACATACTATCCAATCCACTAGCGTTAGGCAGTATATCCGATATTCTCATCAGTGTTACGTCACTATTTGTCACACTTGCTACACGTTCTAATATAAAACTAATCACTTCTTGAATGATAAGCATCATAACTATAAATATAATATAACTTAGCCATAAACTTACGATATACTGTCTTCTTGTCGCACCAAGTTCAATTGATGATTTAAGTGGATCACCAAACATGAATAATGGTAAGAAACCTAATATACCGTATACTGGTCCAGATAATAAAGGATTAAATGAATCTGATGGTTCAATATAAAATCCAATCACAAAGTATATCGCGGCTAAAACGACAAGTACGATACTAAACGTATATAATTGTACTTTTAGTTCTTTAAAGATAATCGAGAAAGACCCTTTTAAATCACCCATGATTAGCCTCCTTTGTCATCGTCATATTCACTAAATAATCTTGAATACTTGCTTTATCAACTTTCACATTCAACGCTTTACACTGTTCTTGTAAGTCTGCATTATAAGGAATATCTGCCATCACTTTATGCTGACTCATAATCGTTGATTGCTCGATAATATCATCCTTCGAAGCAATTTGATGGATATCTTCTAATTTACCAACTAAAATCGCACCTCTAGATTGAAAGTATTCTATTGGCTCATGTAACTTCACACGATGATCAGATATCACGATGAGCTTTTCACATATTTTCTCAATTTCTTTAATATGATGAGAAGCAATCATAATATATCTCGGATCCGCTTCGAACGATTCTCTCAACGCTTGTGTAAACAACTTTCTCATATAAGCATCCAATCCGTTTGTCGGTTCATCTAACATTGTCACAGGTGCATGACTTGCAAGCCCAATTACACTTTGAACCATTGACTTCATACCTTTAGAAAAGTTTCGAATCTTCTTCTTTCTTGGTAGTTCAAATAAATCTATTAAATAATCCGCTTCTTCTTGATCCCAATTATCATTGAACATCGCTGCAAATTTCATCGCATCATTTACATTCCACGTCTTTCCGAAGAAGTGGTTCTCTCTTAAATACGTAATTTGTTTTGAAGCTTCTGCATTGTTATAAGGTTTATAGTTTAATATCGCTATGTCGCCTGAATTTTGCTTTTCTTGACCTGACATGAGTTTCATTAACGTCGTCTTACCAGAACCATTTCGTCCCCATAAACCAATAATCATTGGTTCATCATCTTGAAGTGTTAAATCTTGAAGTACATATTCATCTTTATACTTAAACGACATGTTCTGAATATCAATGATTGTCATAGTCTTGTTCCACCCTTCTTATGAGTTCTTCCTTACTTATATTAAGTCTCTTAGCTTCTTTAACCATGTTTTGGATATAAGAGTTTGAGAAGTCTTGCATTCTTGTATTTACGAGCTTGTCGCGCGCATCTTCAGCTATAAATACACCAATCCCTCTCTTCTTAGCTACAATGCCTTCATCCATCAACAGTGCAATACCTTTTTGAGCCGTCGCTCTATTAATATTGTAAAAGTTTGAAAGTTCCGTTGTGGAAGGTATTTGTTCGCCTTCTGACAAAAGTCCTTCAACTAAATCATCTTTAATCATATCTGCAATTTGCAAAAATATAGGTGTATCTTCATTTAAAGTAGGTTTCATTTTCATTCTCCTTATCCTATAACATGATTGGTTGATTAGTTGTGTAATCAACTATAATATCATTCACGTTATTTGTCAAACATTCTTCATTTATTTCATTCGTCCTAAACGATGTTAACCCCTATTATATCAGCAATTCACGTACGTTAAATTTAATTATTTAAACAATAAAAAAGACTTAGACAACCCATCATGTCTAAGTCCCTTATAGTTACATATATCTAAAACAACGTATGAATCGCTTTGTCGAAATATTTTTCAAAGTATTCATGTCTATGAATGCCTTCTTTATCTGTGATAAACGTTAAAGTCGAATCATCATGAACCAGCTTCTCTTTCACCAACTCAACGGCTTCATACGTATTCGGTACCATCCATTTTAAAATATTAGGATATTCTACCCCTTCTTGCTCTCCTACATACCAATAAATATGACGTGGATACTCTATTGGTTTACTATTTTTAATAAAATCTAAAAAGTTCGGATACCACATAGAAGCAGACATTAAGATATAGCTACCAAATAAGTGCGGACGTGTTAATAAAGCATATAATGAGACTAACGCACCGAATGATCCACCACCGATTGCTAAATATTCAGCTTCATCAAAGATATGATAATGTTCTTTAAGAAATGGTATTAATTCAAATTCCAACATATCTAAATATTGATTAGCATCTCCCGCATAATGTGCTTGATCAACTTGCTCTTCCCATGGTGTATATTCCTTATTTCTATCAACTGGTTCAATACCAACATACATAATATCTCGTGGCTTATCTTCAATCAGTTTATTAAATATATAATCCCCGTCTTGAACGATTACTGTCTTGAATGGTTTAGGATTTTGTTCATCATAACCAACTGGCATAGCCACCGTTACGAATCGATCATTCCATAAAAATTTTTGTACAACTTGCATAACTTTTCACTCCCGTTATATTCCCTTCTATAATTGAGAAACGTTATCATTTATTACATCATACCATAAATACCGTTAGTTATCATTTGCATATAACATGGCTTTGTATCATGATAAAAATAATCTATAAATAAATTTAACAAGGGGTGTTATTTTTATGAAAAAAGCGCTAATCATTCTTACAGAAGCATATGCAGATTGGGAAGTCAGTTATGTTACTGCAGAACTCGCTATGTCACACGGATTTGAAATCGATACAGTATCGTTAGGTGAATCGTCTGTGACATCTATCGGTCAATTGAAGACAATTGTTGACTATACAATAGATGACATAAAAGACCCTTACGATGCATTGATTATCATTGGCGGTAATAATTGGTCACAAATTGAAAATGAACAACTCGTACAACTCATTAAGACATCTTTAGACAACAATATCGTTGTAGGCGCAATATGTGCAGCCGTTGACTTCTTTGCAAGAAATGGATTACTTACGGGATATAAACATACGGGAAATGATTTAAACCAATGGACGACAGAAGAGAACTACAAAGCCTATACAAACGCATTAGACTTTATGAATGAAGATAGTGTCGTTGATAAGAACCTCGTCACAGCAAACGGATCCAGTGCAGTAGACTTTGCTTTTAATGTGATTCGCGCATTAGGACTTTTGAATTACAAAGAAGCGGAAAAACAAAAATACTTTTATAAATCAGGTTATGTATCTTATAAGATGAAATACGGAGAAATTGGATAAGAAGCGAGAAATATAAAAATAACCTTTAAGGAGCGCTCAATATGACACAACATGAAAACATTGTCACGATTGCCGCAGAATGTGGTTTAGATATTCAACCTGAATCAATTACAATAAACGAATCAGGACTTGATTTTCAAGTAGCATTTGCTGAAGATAGACATGGTGTTGAATGGGTATTACGCATACCGAGAAGACCAGAAGTGTATGAGCGAACAGACTCAGAAAAAGAAACCGTAGACTTCATACAACAACATGTATCATTTGAAGTACCTAATTGGCAAATTCATAAAGAAACATTAATTGCGTATCCTAAACTAACAGGCGTACCTGCAGCTACAATTGATCCTGAATTACAACAATACGTATGGGAAATAGAACATAAACCTGTACCCCAGAATTTTATTGATACACTGGCAGAAGTACTCGTTGATTTGCATCGTATAACAGATGAAGAACTCGTTTCAAGTGACATTAAGACGACAACAATTCAACAAATTAAACAAGACTATCAAGAACGTATGCATAAAGTGAAAGAAACGTTCGGAGTCTCTTCTGATTTATGGAATAGATGGCAAACATGGTTAGAGCGAGATGAGCTATGGCCAAATCATGTCACGATGATACACGGAGACTTGCACCCAGGTCATATTATGGTGGATAAAGAAGCAAATGTGACAGGTCTTATCGATTGGACAGAAGCAAGTCATGCAGACCCGTCCAATGATTTTATGGGACATCACCGTGTATTTGGCGATGAAGGGCTAGATGATCTGATAGAAGCTTATGATAAAGCTGGTGGTACGACATGGCCACATATGAAAGAACATATTATTGAATTAAATGCAGTGTTTCCAATGTTTATTGCTGAATTTGCGCTTGCCTCAGGAGAAGCGGCATATGAGAAAATGGCAAAGAAAGAATTAGGCGTTGATGAATAAAATAGCATCAAAAAAGGTTAGCTCGTGTGAGCTAACCTTTATATATGTGTTGCAAAGAACTTATTTAAGATGGTTAATTGTTCCGGTACGCTATTTCTTGAAACTTCAGGATGTGACGTAATATGTTTATCTGCTAAGTTGATTTTGTAAATCTTAGATGCATCAATACGATCTGTCTGTTTATAATACAATTCAACATTTTCACTACATATCACGTATTTCGTATATTCATTGCTGTCATCTAAATGCTGATTAATTTGAGGCACTAAATCGTCATTTCTCAAATTCTTTAAAAACCTTCTATTCTTTTATAATTAAATCAATCATTTTTATAAATGTATAAAAATAGTCAGAGATTTTATGTACTTAAAATCGTAAATGGTTTTTGTTGTGTATATTCACTTAATAATAATGGTTATGTATTGCATGAAAGATTAAGAATTACAAAGGTGGAAAAAATTTAAAACCTAGCTTAAAAACAGGGTATTTTTATGTAAATAAATGATACTATGATAAATAGTTAAATAAACTTGTAGGAGAATGAAAAATGAAGAAATTAATAAGTATTAGTATATTAAATTGCATATTATTAGCTGGATGTGGGAACAGCACTTTAGATAAAGACTATTTAAACATAGCGCACAGAGGCGCAAGTGGTTCTAAACCAGAACATACATATTCATCTTATGATAAAGCAATAAATCAAAATGCAGATTATACAGAGTTAGATTTACAAATGACTAAAGACAAAAAATTAATCGCAATGCATGATAATAAAGTAGATAGAACTACAAATGGAACTGGATTAGTTAAAGATAAAACTTTAAAAGAAATAAAAAACTTAGATGCTGGATCATGGTTTGATAAAAAATATAAGAATGAAAAAGTACCAGAATTAAACGATACTTTAAATAAGTATAAAGATAAAACTAATTTTTATATTGAAACTAAACATCCAGATATGTATCCAGGTATGGATGAACAACTAATAAAAGATCTAGAAAATAATGGTTTGCTTAAAAAAGAAAGTTTAAAAAATGGTAACTTAATCATTCAATCATTCTCTGAAATGAGTCTCAAAAATATACATAAACTAAATGAAGATATACCGTTAATTTATTTAATAAATGATAAAGATGTAGAAAAATTAAATGACAAAGAATTGGAAAGACTATCTAAACTCGTATATGGACTTGGTTTTAATAAAGATGTAATTAATGAAGAATTAGTAGAAAAAATACATAAACACAAATTGAAAGTTCATGTCTTTACACTAAATAATGAACAAGAAATTAAAGAAATGAAAGATATTAATGTTGATGGTGCTTTTAATAATAATCCTTAAAAAAGATTATTTAAATAAACTACTAAATCCACTTTAATTATTTGGTCATCTTAGTGTTGTAATTTTTATAGATTTGATTTATCTTCATAACGTAATAAAATCTCATATCGATAGAAAACTAATAGCCCAACCACATATGTGACTGGGCTATTATTATAGTTACTAGATCAAAAAAATTTTGTTTTAAACACTTCAATTCTAAATAGTAGTTTAAATATTAAAAAAATATATTGAAATATAAAGTGAGAGATACACTAGATGTAAATTATTAACAAAAGTTATATTGTTATTTAATAAAAGAAAATTCCTGTTTAAAAATACACAAAAAATCTTTACTTAATTCACAATTAAGTATATTATAAAATAAGTTTGATTCAATTTAATTGTGAAGGATGATAATTTTGAAGTATTATAAAGAAATACCTGTTATTAGGGCAATAGCAGCAATAATGATTGTTATAGTACATCTTACGGCTAATTCCTATCATAGAGATAATATTTTTGCTAATGATTGGCTTGGATATTTAAACCAAATTAGCAGGTTAGGGACACCTATTTTCGCAATAATAAGTGCTTTTTTATTAACTGCGTCAGTATTAAATAGAGGATTTGATTTAAAGTATTTTGTTAAATCAAGATTTTCTAAAATATTTATCCCGTATTTAATTTGGACTAGTTTCTATCTGTCATATCGTTATTTTTACTTACATAATTTAGATGAAAATATAAGTGTATTTTCATATTTTATGAAAGGTGATGCACAATACCATTTATATTTTATTTTAACTGTTATTCAGTTTTATGTTTTCTTTCCTATATTACACAGGGTAAAAAAAGGTGCTCCAATGATAGGTGCATTATGTTTGTCGGCTATTATAAATCTATGGTGGATAAATAAAGAAAATTTCGTGTTACATTTCAAACCTCTAGAGGAATTACTTAACAACCAAGCATTCTTATTTAATTGGATATTCTATTTTATGCTAGGGATAGCACTAGCAAAGTATTACAGTGAATTTCAAGAATTTATAATTAAATACAAAAAAGTGCTAAGTGTCTGTATAGGGATTATGTTTGTTGATCTAATAATAAGTATTGATATAAACAATTTATTTACATCAATCCATAGCTATAATTTAATTTATATTCCTTTATTCTTTATTTTTCTAACATATATCTATTCCTATATTGAAAGAGAACCTATTTTATTTAATATTTTGACATTAATAGGTAACTATTCAATGGGGATATACCTAGTACATGTATTTGTAATGTATACACTAAAAAGAACAAAGTTGTTTGAGAATATAGGAGAAACTTATATGTTTGTACCTACGTTAATTTCAATTTTATCTGTTTCAATTTTCATAGTCTTCCTAATTTCTAAATTGCCCTACGGAAATTATATTGTTCCAATTCCTAAAAAGAAAACAAAAAGCAAAAAATTTAAATCACCAATCTCAACAATGGATTCCAATATAGGAAGATCATAAAACCTTGTAAGAGAAAAAAATTTGGTTTTAATTACACAAAAAAGGTCAGTCCATATCTGGAACTGACCTTTTTACATAACAATATTTTATTTTCAGATTAATCAATAGGTCTAACAAATTCTTTATTTGCCGTAATAAAACCGTTTCGAGTTTTAAGCCTTGGAGTTAATTTTGGTGACATAACAATACTCTCAATATCAACTTCATCATTAACTTTATAGCCTCTAATTATTTCACCTTCAAATTTAGGTGAATTGTATTCTTTACATTTTTTTAATATACTCACTCTTTTAGGAATATCATATAAATACGAATCTTTATATTCTGCTATTTCTTTAACAAATAATTTATTTGCAGTTATATATGTACCATTTGTTAAATGAAGTCTTGGTGTTCCTTTAGATGAAAAAGCAATAGCTTCTACATCCACTAGTTCTCCAATACTAAAACTTAAATCCATTTTTTCATCAAAGTTAGGATCATTATATACATTTAACTTTTTAGTGATAATAACTTTAGTCGGATTTTTAATGTAATATTTTTGACTAAATTTATCTTCAACAGACATCTCATTTTGATTATTAACTTTAAATTCAGCTTTAAAATTTTGCCTATTAAGCTTAATATCTTTATTCCCATTAGGTAAAAGCATATTTACAATAAAAGGAATATATTCATTATAAATTATCGTAATATTAAAATTATAAGAAGCTTTATTTAAAGAGTCTGATTCTACAAGAATGTAATTATCTTTTTCTATGTAATCTACTTCAAATTGATTAGGTTCGTTATTAATCTCTGTTAACAATACCTTCCTAATTTTCACTTCATCTTCTTTATACACATTAATTTTTTCATATTTTTTATTATTAATCATATATGTACCATTATATGTCGCATAGAATTCATCTATTATAGGTAAACATTCACTTAATGATTCAGGCATATCATAATGGATTACATTATCTTTAATATACTTACTTGCATTTCCACCTTTAACATGAATATTGATTAATCCATTCAATTTTTCATATTCTTTATTTTTCAATAAATTATAAATGTTTATTATCTTTCTATCGCTTATATAATCTTCAATATTCTTGCCATAATCCTCTAATACTTTTAGCATTTCATCGAAAATATCATAAAAAGGTTGTTTGTTAAGTCGATTTAAAAATCGTTTTCTATTAAACAATCTAGTTATAAAATCAAGTTCTATAATTCGTGATAATGCCTGATATTCAGCCGTTTCTTGTAGATCTAACTTTAATACTTCTTTTAAAACATCTAAATTCAAATATGATTTTTCTATAATATCGGTTTGTTTAACTAAAGAATCATTTTCACGATATCTATTCACATGATAAACTGGTACATCATTCATTGATGCAGTTTTGCACTTAGATATGGCTTCGATAAAGAATAATTTATCTTCACCATACTTCATATGTTTAAATTCAATATTATTATCAATGATGATACTTCTCTTCAATATTTTCCCAGGTGGTCCAACTGCTCTAAAAATTTTATTTATTTCATAAGGTACAAGATTATTATCTACTTTAAATGAAGTAAATCTCGCTGGCTTTGTTATTGACTTATCCTCGTGTTTTATACTTTGGCCAAACCCAATATCTGAATTATTTTCTTTTACTTGATTTATTAATATTGGCATCCCCTTAGTATCTAACCAATCATCTGCATCTAAGAATGTAACATACTCCCCTTTAGCCTCTTTAATACCAACATTTCTAGGCTTCGATGGACTTCCAGAATTTTCATTTAATTGAATTACCTTTACAAAATCATTCTGTTTCTCATATTCTTTTAGAATTTCATAAGAATTATCTGTAGAAACGTCATCAATAAATAATGCTTCAATTTTATCTTTACTAATCTCAAGATTCCCAATTGACTCTACACATTCTTTAAGAAACATTTCTTTATTATATACTGGTACTATTATTGATAAAATCTTCTCCAATATATTACACTCTCTTCTATTTATTATTCATTTCTTTATTAATTAACTCACCAATATACTTAGATGATTCCCCTTGTTCTAAGCTACAGAACCTTTCATAAAATTCATCAATTTTATCTTGATAAGATTCTTTGATTAAATCTATATCTTTCAAACTATCAGCTAAATCAAACGGATCTTCAATAATCGGTCCTGGTAAATCATTAACATAATCTAAATAAAATCCTCTTAAATTTTTATCATATTTTTCAATATCATATGCAAAGAAGAATTGTGGACGTTTCAATATACCATAATCAAACATTACTGATGAATAATCTGTAATTAATGCATCTGTAATAAGATACAACTCTGAAATATCATCATAATTAGAAACATCTATCGCAAAGTTTTCATATCCAGATAAATCTATAGCATTCGATATTAAATAATGCATTCTTAGCAAGATAACATATTCTTCGCCAATACTTTCATAAAGGTTTTCTAAGTTAATTTTCAACTCAAATAAGTACTGACCTTTCTTAATAAACTCATCATCTCTCCAAGTCGGCGCATACATTAAGACCTTTTTACCTTCAGGTATATTCACATTTTCTCTTATTTTAGAAATAAATTCTTCATCATTTGCATGTGTGACAAGTAAATCATTTCTTGGATATCCAATTTCTAGTACTCTTTCTTCATCCATCCAAAAGGCAGATTCAAATATTTCAGTAGAATAATGGTTAGGTGAAACTAAATAATCCCATCTCGAAGTTTCCATATGGAAATTCCTTTTATATTGTGGTGTTGTTGTACTTGGCATTCTTACAACTTTCATATCATTTGCTAATTTTTTCAATGGTGTTCCGTGCCACGTTTGAATATACTTTTGATTGTCTTTCTTATTTAAAGCTAATGGCAATCTTGCATTATTAACCCAAACTTTAGCTTTAGAATAAGCTTTATAGTACTCTAAAGATCCTTTTTTTATCTTTAAAGGATTACCTGGTATCACTGATTTACTAGGATTTTTAAGTATCCATACATACTGATTCTCAGGATAATTTTCAAGCATATATTCATAGATATATTTAGGGCTATCACTATAGTTTTTACCACCAAAAGCTTCAAAAACAACCACATTATTATCAACATTTGATTCATTATCAAACAAGGAATAGATAGCTTTATTTTTATTTTTTGTTTTAAGAATGATACTTTTAAAATGTCTAGCATATTTTCTGAATTTGTTAATTTTCAAAGCAAGTTCTGGCTTTTTCATACGTAATAAAAACATTTCTGTTTGGAATAAGTATTTACCTTCATTTAAATTAGGTGCTTTCAATTCTTTTGCTATTCTACTTAAAAGCATGCCATGCTTTTGATACCGAGATTGAACATCTCTATGAATAGGACTAAACTCTTTTATGATATATGTTTTCATTTTATTTAATAAAAATGTTCTATGAACTTTATTTTTATTTCTCTTCAATGAATCAAAGAAACTTTTTGCATAATCCACAAATAAAATATCAAACTCTTGTTCAGATAATACTTTTCCTTTAAATGGATCATAAACTTCACCACGATAATAAAATGGGAAGTTAAATATTCTAATAAATTCATCTACATGTGATGCATAATCTATAATAAATGAATTATCAGTATAAATTTCTAACTCTTCATTAAATTTAACATTATATCTTTTTGCGATACTTGTTTTAAAAATAATGTTGCATGCTGAGTTCTTTCTCAAGAATGAATTAGCATTTGTTTCATATTTATATCTTTCTACTTTTACTAGATTTTGGTTAATATATTGTGGTTTTCGTAATGTGAATTTATGAATTGGTGCAATTAATGCATCAAGTCCACCAATATTCTTTAAGTAATACCCTATTGCATAAGAAGCAAGTTGATCATCAGCATCTAAAAACATAAAGTAATCAGTATTAACATTCTCAATAGCTTTATTTCTTGCTTTTGCATGACCTTGATTCTTATCAAAATTAATAATTTGTATATTTTTATCATAAGTTTCTAATTCTTTTAATAATATTTCAGTAGTCTTATCTTCTGAGCCATCATTAACAATAATCACTTCAAAATCTTGATTTCTTTGATTTTTAAGACTTCTTATACATTCCTGAATATATTCCTCTTTATTGTAATATGTGATAATGACTGTTAATTCATTCATTCTATTTCTCCTTATCTACTCTAACTAGTTACAAATTGAATTTACTTTTAAAACTAAACATTTTAATCCCTGAGCTCGATAACTTTAGAATAATTTTTAACTACTTTTTTCTGTTTAATTTTTACGATTTTAAAATTTCTAATAACGTAAGAATGCAACCTTACATAAACTATTAAGGTTGCTTAATATTAGTATTTTATTTTAATAGAAAATATAATTAGTATATTTTATAAGTAAAGATCTACTACTCTAATTCAGCTTCTTTTACTTCTCCATCTCTAATTTCTAAGTAATCTTGCATAATATTTTGAATATAAATCAAAATTGATATTGATACTAATGACATACTCATTACTTTTATAAACTTCCTCATCATTAATCACCTTCACCCAATATTCTTAAACAGAAAAACTACTTTAATTCCCCTATGTTTGATGGAGATAGATATTTCTATGTAAATTCATACAATTCCAAAATAATCTTTGTGTAAACCATTTTACACATTTTAATTATACCATGATAACAAAAAATAAAAATATATTTCTTTAATTTAGTCATTGTTTTTAATTAATTGATATTATTAATAAGTTTTGTAATTGCACAAATTTAACTTGAGTAAAATCGAATCAAGTAATACCAATATTCCATTTGCTTAGTACAGGTATATAGAGTAGCTAGTTAAAAAACAAAAATATTTTTCTTAATAACACTCAAATACTATCAAACTCCATAATTTTTTAATTTTTTTAAAGTAAAGTATTTAATCTTAATTTATTGTATAATTAGTTTTGATATTCAATCGATATAAAGTTTCAAATAATATTTGTAATATTCAATATAATTAAGCGAATTAAAGTTTGATACTTTTTAATAATGTTTGAATTATAAATATATATAGAAGGGATTTTTTTATGGATATACTCGTTTTAGGTGGAGCAGGATACATCGGCAGTCACGCAGTGGATCAATTAATTGCAAAAGGTTATAACGTGGTCGTTATCGATAATTTATGTACTGGACACGAAAGTTCAATACACAAAGAGGCTATATTTTACGAAGGTGATATTCGAAACTCAGAATTTTTAAATAATATATTTGCAAAATATGAATTTAAGGGAGTTTTTCATTTTTGTGCTTACTCATTAGTTGGAGAGTCCGTTTTAAAACCATTAGAATATTTTAATAATAATGTAAATGGTTTACAAGTACTTTTAGAATCTATGAATAAATTCAATGTTAAAAATATCATTTTTTCATCAACAGCTGCAGTTTATGGGGAACCAGAGACTATTCCTATTACAGAAACTGATACTCAATTACCTACAAGCCCCTATGGTGAAAGCAAATTGATGATGGAAAAAATGATGAAATGGTGTAATAAAGCCTATGGTATAAATTATGCTGCATTACGCTATTTTAATGTTGCTGGTGCAAAAGAAGACGGTTCTATCGGTGAAGATCACCGTCCAGAGTCACATTTAATACCTATCGTTTTAAAAACTGCATTAGGACAAAACAATCATATAACTGTTTTTGGAGATGACTATGATACTAAAGATGGATCTTGTATACGAGATTATGTTCATGTCATCGACTTGATAAATGCGCATATTCTAGCTTTTGATTATTTACAAAATGGTGGTAAGTCAGGTTCATTTAATATTGGTAGTAGCGAAGGATATTCAGTATTCGAAATAATAGAAGCTGCTAAAAATATAACTCAAAAGCATATAGAAGTTGTCATTGGTGATAGAAGACCTGGTGATCCTAGTAAGTTAATCGCATCAAGTAATAAGGCACAGAATGAGCTAGGTTGGTATCCAAAATATGATAACATAGAAGATATAATTAATTCAGCCTGGCAGTGGCATGTTAACAATCCAACAGGATATGATGAGTAGTTAAATATTTTCATAAAAAAATACACCTTTCTCATTTTCAATCTAAAGGTGTATTTTTTATGAAATTTTTATTTATGCATAAAATAATTATATAGTCTACCGTTAATAATAAATACTTAGTTGATATTAGCTTTACTTACATACTTTCTCATAGAACCTTGATATTGAAGCATTATTATAATCATTTATATCAAATTGGTTATTCTCTTTAACTTCACCATCTAATAATTTTTTTATTCCATTTTTTAATCCTTCAATTGAGTTTTCCACTAATAATCCATTTGTACCTTCTAAAACTCCCCTATTACCAACTATATCAGTTGCTATAATTGGTTTATGAAGTGCTAATGATTCTAGCAATACCATTGGTTGGCCTTCGTGGTTTGAAGATAATATGAAACAGTCTGCTTCGTTCAAGTACAGATACGGATTTGAGACTTGCCCCATCAAATTTATATAATTAGTTAGTTCTAATTGATTTATCAATTTTTTTAACTCATCTTCCATTATCCCTGATCCAAGAACATTTAATGTTATTTTAGTATCTGGCTTTTCATCTAGTAATTTTCTAATAGCTAAAAATAACTTATGATGATCTTTCTCTGGTGATAGCCTTCCAATAGTGATAAGTTTTATAGTTTTATCCTCAATATCTTTAGGCTCTAGAATAAAATTATTGTTTAAATCATTTACAACATAATATTGATTATTTTCAATCGAAATCACTTTCTTTTCTTCACTTTCATTAATTTTAATTAAAATATCGTTAAAATTAATTTGGTTATTTATATAATCAAATTTTCTATATGGAGCATATTGGCTTAAATTTTTGGCATTTAATTCTTTGGTTTGTAATGAGACAGATACAATTTTGTCATAAAATTTATATAAAGAAAATACTCTAGGTAGTATATATCTGTGTTTGAACTTACCATCAATAACTTTTTCCGTTTCAGATTTTAAATCATTATGTTGATATATAACCTTTTTACGAGCTTTTTAAAAAGCAAACATTGCAGTCCAAAATGGCACGTACCCACTAAAATCGATAGCTACATCGACATCGACATCCCCAATTAACCTTTTAAGTTCTCTTCTATAAAGAGTTCTTAAGTCTCTTTCACCTAAATATTTACGAAATCCTCTTCTTTGAAGAATAAATTGATTTTTTCTATACTCAGTAAACGTAATATTGCTTTGACCTATTCTATAAATAATATTAGCTTTTGGGTGTAATCTATTTAGATTATATCTCTCTACTTCTCCAAGATTTCCTTTATCTATAATAATTAAGTTATATAAATCATAATCAATAGAATGTGAAAGATTTATGGCTGAGGAGGTAATACCATTATGTAAAAATCCTCCACAATACATTATTAAATTTTGTTTAGTATTATCAATCTTAATAAAATCTGTATCTTTTTCATCAATTATTTTTTCTATAATATCGTAATTTTCAATATAAATTTGTTTTTCAGTTTCTAAAAATTGAAACTCACAATTATCCATTTGAAAGTAATAATTTCTTTCTCCAATTAAATCAGTATAATTATCACTTATTATATTATAATCATGCAAGTTCAAATCTTCTTTACTAATCTTTTGATCTATTAAAATATATTTTAATTCGGAAAATCTTTCATAATATTTATACAACTCAGGATGGACATAAACCCAATAATTCGATAACAAATTATTTGCCTTTTCAAGTATTATATCTAGATTATCTTGAGAATATTTCTTTGTTAGTACCAATAGATCTATTTTATTTGGGACCTCGGAACTTTTATTTGAAAAATAAATGTTTTGATCTACAAATATCTTTCCTTTATAGATATTTTTTAGATTAAAAAGTTCTATATAACATTCAGCTTCATCTCTACTTTTAAATATAATATGTGATGTCTGAAATAATCCTCGTTGTATATTAATTCTATTTGTATCAAATTTACTTTCTTCATCATATCTTCCCGACAATAAATCAGGTAATTGAATAACTTTTTGTTCACTTTTTTTAATGAAATAGTTTGGTATTAAACCGTCAACTATAATTATTTTCGATGAACTCAACTTATTTAGATACTCTTTACTTTCCTTTTCAATAATAGTTATATTTTTATTATAATAACCACTATTCTTCCCTAGTGCTAAAGTAATTTTTTTATTACTGTATTTTTCCAATAATACCTTGATTAAAGATTCCATATTATTTGAAATGTTTTCTGTTCCAATTATTAATATAGCATTTTCATCAATTTTTAGTTTTAAAAAATCCTCTGTATAATCAACAACTTTTTTAAATCCATGATTATCTTTATATAATTTGATGGGTTTCTCATATTCATCAAATTGTTTAAAAAATACAGATTTCATTTTTTTAAACTTGCTCATTAAACCTCTTCCTTTCTAAATTATTTAGTTATAAATATTTGATTCAATACTATATTTTTCTACCATAGGCAGAAATGTTTTCCACTCATATATACTTAAATAATCCTTATACATTAAACCTAATAATTCATTATTATCAGTAACAAATACATTTACTCCATTAGATTGCAAGAAGTCTATTTTATCCATAGAATTTTTGAAATCTTCTAAAACGAACATATAGTTAGAATGTTTAGCAAACGTTAAATAGTCAAGATTGTTTTTCATTAAAGGGATTATATTTACATCCATATATATTAATTCATTAAACTCATTTATATCCTTTAATTCTAATCCATAAATTACGATTTTATAATCATCAAATAATCTTTGATTTTTAACAATGTTATAAAAACTATTTACTTCATTTTTATCAACTTGCTCAACATCAATAAAAATATATTTTTCTGTAAAATTAAAATCTTTTATAAAGATATATTTTTCTTTTAGATTATCAGATTTAATTTCTAGCATTATGTCTTTATCATTAATTTTTTTGATACTTTTGTTGTTGTTTTTATCAAATTTTATTAAATTCAGATTTATATACTCAATCAAATAATCTTTTTCATACTTTTTAGCCTCTATGTCAAATGAAATATATTGTTCAAATTTATTTATGAAAGAATTATGGTAATATCTTTTGTCTTTTTGAATTTTAGTAATTATCTTTTGATCGAACAATTGATATTTAGATCCAGTAGTTTCTGAATAGAAACCTAAAATGATTTGCCAAAATTTATTATTACTCAAGTTAAATATATTATGAATCTCTAGAGAACCTAATAGTCTCCTTAATTCATTTCTTGATAAAATATTTAATGCTTGCTCATTATTATTCACATATCCTATATCCATTGCAATCATATATTCTATCCAACTTTTTTCGCTTGTATTTAAATTACCAAATCTAAAAAAGATTTTTACATCAACTAACTTTTTAATTTGTAACTCTTCTTCAAAAGTTAAATTACTTTTAACTAATATTAGTATGTTATATTTTTGTCTATCAAAATACTCATTAATATATGCTGCTTTTTTATCAAAATTGTTATCAGTTAAATTATCGATATAAAACAATACATTTTTCTTCTCATTATTAACTTTTTTTACTTTTTCATTTTTATTATTTTTAAATACAATATCTATAACTGTCTTACTTACATTACCATTTTGCAGTGAAATGAAAGATTCATTTTTACAACCTTTTAATATATCCACATTCGCTATTAATTCTTTTAATTCTGTTTCATTTTCAGCAACATAAGTATTTAGTTCATCAAAATCTAAATAAGTTCCTCTATCTGATAAATACTCTGCTTTGTCATAAGTATATAAGATTATTGGTTTATTTTTTATATAAAAATCAAAAAACACACTTGAGTAATCAGTTATCAATAAATCTACTATACTTAGTGTCTCACTTATGTCTATAGAATCAGGTATAAATATTTTTGAAAGATCTTTATCATTCTTAAAATATTTATATAAGAGTGGATGAACTTTTAATAATAATTGATAATTAGAATCCAAATTATTTTTAATACTAACAATTATATCCTTTACTTCTTTTTTTATATCTACCTCTTTACCTACATTACCTCTCCACGTAGGTGCATATAAAGCAACTTTTTTATTTGTATCTATTTCAATATATTGTCTTAATTTATCTAAAATATCTTTAGAATTTGTTTTTGTTATTAAATCTATTCTAGGATATCCCACTTCTAAAATTTCGCCAGTATATATACCATCAAGATTATGAGAATAAACAAGTTTTTCAGTTGTAAACTCATTTGGTGACAATAAGTAATCAGTCTGAAGAAAATTTCTTTGTATATTTTTTAATTGGTCAATAGGGCCATTCATATCTATACCAAGGGTTTTTAATGGAGTTCCATGCCATGTATTCAAATATACTTGGTTTTTTCTTTTACAAAAGTAAGGTGGGAAAGAGGTATTATTAATTAAATATTTTGCCTTTGCTAAATAATATAGATACTCATCAGAATTAACTTTAACAAAAATGACGTTTTCATTATTCTTATACTTTTCAGTTTCTGAGGTAAGAGTGTTTATAACCCATATATGTCTATAATTTTTATATTCAGGATCTAAAATCAAACTTTCAAACAATGCATATGGGTTATCTGTCATACTTTTTCCGTGAAAAGTTTCATAAAGAATACAATTTTCTTTTATATCACCATTACAATACTGGTTATACTTTTCAATTATTCTTTGATTATTATTATTTTTTAAAGTAGATTCATACTTTTTTTTATAGTAGTCATATTTTTCATTTTTTGCATTACTTAATATTTCTATATTTTTCATTTTCTCCTCCTATAATTATACTGTCTTAGGATTCATATTCATTTAGACAATGATTTTAATAATTCCACCCATAATTTATCAATACTTTCTTCTGAAAACCTATTTGATACATCTAAACAGTTTTTTTGCATCATATTATATTCATTTTTATCCATATTGAGAATTTTTAATATTTTTTCCGAGGCTTCATCTTCATTTTCAACAATATAACCATCAATACCATTCCTAATAATTTCAGATGGCCCATACTTTGTATTCCATGATACAACAGGTGTTGAACAGGCTAAAGATTCGGTTATTGCTAAACCAAATCCTTCATAATTTGAGGTCATAATACTTAGCTTAGCTTCTTTTAATTTTTCATGTGGATCATTAATATGCCCTTTTAAAAAAACATTTTTTTCTAATTCTAAATCTTTTATTAATTGAGTCAATAAGCTTTTTTGAGGACCATATCCATATATGTTATAAATTATATCTGGTATTACTTTCTTAACTCTAAATATTATTTCAATAGCTCTTTTTAAATTTTTCGCGTTATGATATCTAGCAAGAGTCACAATTAATTTAGGATTCTTTTCATTTTCCTCAATATTAATTACTGGTTGGTA
The DNA here is from genome assembly GCF_022386165.1 of Mammaliicoccus sp. P-M58. Lineage (NCBI taxonomy): Bacteria > Bacillati > Bacillota > Bacilli > Caryophanales > Staphylococcaceae > Mammaliicoccus > Mammaliicoccus sp. P-M58. Next base: position 227,622 of record NZ_JAJNJI010000005.1, on the reverse strand, counting down.
GTGAGGAATAACCTCCACCTTCTTATCTATGCTAAATTGACTTAAAATATCTTTTTTTTGACTATTTGTTAAAACTATTAATCTATCAGTATTCTCGCTGTTTAAAGATTTAAATAGTTCGTTAACTGAGGGTGAAATTTCTCTCTCATTTGTGTAAGGATAATCAAGATGATTACTATGTAAAATAAATACTTTCTTAATATTATTCATTTTAAAATCATCAAAATATTTAATATATTCTCGTTTATCTATGAATAGTATTGGATTTTCAATGGTTTCAATAAAGTCTTTAAAGTTATCCATAGCCATTTCCAGTTCGGTAGTATATTGATTTTGATTTGCAAAATAAAAATAATTTTTTGGCATACTATTATTATCTAGCACAGAAGAAACTACAGGTTGTGATTTATTATTAAAAGTTACAGTATATGAAGGCTTATTGTTATCATCCATAAAAACCCTTCTTCTCAAAATTCCTCTCTCATCAAAAATCTCTTTCATATATCTTTTCCAAGGTGTAGTAAAATAGTCTTTAAAATCAGGTGTCCCATTTTCCCTTAGTTTTAAATAATATTTATATTCTCCTTTTTCATCAAAAGCCCTAAAAGAATATGGATTATCTAAAACAGGAAAGTAAAAATATTCATTATTTTTCTTATATTTGCTAGGACTATATTCAATTTCACTATTTTCATCATGATAAAGATTTATAATTTCAACTCTACTATCAATGTTACCTACATTTTTATGATACTGACACAGATACTCGAAATCTTTATCAAAACTGTAAGTATAAATTACAACCCTGTTATATATCTTAGACAAGACATTCATTCTATGATAAATCGCTTTGTGTAACCCACCATTTTCTTTTTTTATATTATGAACAAATGCTATAGGAACTAATTGAGCCATTTTGTTCTTCCTCCTTCAAAATTCAGACTAGAAAAATCAAATTTTCTATATATTAAAGAACTTAATTTCGATGTTATAATTTCATAAAAATAGTATGAGGTAGCCTTAATTTTAATACCCTATAAGAATTGTTATTATTTCCATAAATACTTTTTACAGAAACTTTCTATATTTTTTTCAAAAGAAGCTTGTTCAAGAGAGAAATAAAGTTTCATTTTCGGTTCTGTTCCTGATGGTCGGACTGCTATAAATCCTTCTTCAAATATGAACTTAATGAGATCTGTTTGTGGTAAATGAATGGTTTGTGTCTTACCTGATTTAACATTAAATGATTCTTTCGTAATATAGTTTTCTATAAGTAATGGTGTTAAGTTCTCTATATCTATTGTTTCTAACTGTTTAAGGTTATTCATAATTTGTTTTATTTTATGACGTCCTTCTGCACCTTCAAATGTTGGTGAGAGGGTCTTGTCTTTATAATGACCGAGTTCTTGATATATATTATCTAATACGTCTTTGAATGTCTTATTTTCTTGTGTCAGTTGTTCTTTATATTTAATCAATAGTGCTGCTGTTTGTATGGCATCTTTATCTCTTGAGAAGTCGTCTACTAAATAGCCATGGCTTTCTTCATATGCTAATACTAGTTGCGATGCGTTATCTTCTAAATTCTTTAATTGCTCCGAGATATACTTAAAGCCTGTCAGTACATTAATCACTCTGATATCCAATGATTGTGCTAATTTTTTACTTAAAGCACCTGTTACAACTGATTTAATCATGTACATATGTGCATCATTTTCTAATTGTGAATGCCTCAGTTTAATAAGTAACAACCCTATTTCATTTCCATTGAAATATCTTGTTGATCCATCTTTATAACGTTCAACAATTCCGAGTCTGTCGGCATCTGGATCGGTTGCGATAATAAGTTGTGCTTGTTCTTGCTCAGCTAATTGTTTACTTAAATCAAACGTATCTGCTTCTTCCGGATTGGCTATACGTACTGTTGGAAAATCACCGTTAGGTGTAGATTGCTTTTCTTCAACAACATAGTTTGTATATGATAAATCTTCAAGCACATCAGACAATAAAGGCAAACTTGTCCCATGTAAACTTGTTAAAATTGATTTTGTTTGAGATGATTCAAATGAACCGACAAGATTTTTTACCGCTGCTTTATATGCTTTCGTTGTTTCTTCTTTAAATGGTAAGATCAATTCACGTTCTTGTAATACTTCAAAGTCGTCTGTTTGTATATTTAATGGGTATTCTACTATATCAATACAACGGCTTAATTCTAATGAAGGCTCTGTTAGTAACTGGCCACCATCTGAACCATATACTTTGATTCCGTTATAATTCTTAGGGTTATGACTTGCCGTAATCATAATACCCGCTGTTGTTTTCAAGTGTCGTACTGCGAATGACAGTTCTGGTGTGGATTTGTAGGTTTCTGGCAAGATTACTTCAATACCATTGGTACCTAATACTTTCGCGATTTCTTTCGCAAATTCTTGAGATAAATGACGAGTATCAAAATGAATAACGATTTTAGGCATATTTGTAATATGAGTTAAATATTTAGCTAAACCTAGTGCAAACTTTTGAATCGTGAATTTATTCAATCTACCTGGTCCTATACCGAAGGTACTTCTAATACCAGCCGTTCCAAATGATAAGACATCTGTAAATCCCGCTTCAATTTCTTCTTCTGTTTGAACATTATGAAACTGTTCAACTAAGCTTTCAGATATTCTTTCTTCCCATTGTGCTCTCAAAGTTCTACCCCCTTTACTTAAATATCTAATGTTTGAATATATCGTTTAATTTCATCACGCATTTCTTCATCTTTCAATGCATATTCTATCGTCGTCTTCACAAATCCAATTTTTTCTCCGACATCATAACGTTGTCCTTCAAAATCATACGCGTAAACTTTATCATCTTTATTTAAACGTTCTATCGCATCTGTTAATTGAATTTCTCCACCACTACCTTCGGTTTGATTCTCAAGATAATCAAAAATTTGAGGTGATAAAACATATCTACCCATAATCGCTAGATTTGATGGTGCAGTTCCTTGTTTAGGTTTCTCCACAAAACGACTTACCTCATATAAACGATCATCTTGTGAATTCGGATCAATGATACCATAACGATGTGTTTCTGATTCAGGTACCGTTTGTACCCCAATAACTGATTTACCTGTTGCATCATATTGTTCCATTAATTGTTTAATAGCTGGATTACCTGATTCAACAATGTCATCACCTAACAGTACTGCGAAAGGTTCATTTCCTATAAATTGCTTCGCAGTATAAATCGCATGTCCTAATCCTTTTTGTTCTTTTTGTCTGACATAGAAAATATTCGCTAATTCTGTTGAATACTGAACTTTATCCAGTAATTCAAGTTTGCCATTTTCATATAAAGTTGTTTCAAGTTCTTTTTGAATATCAAAATGGTCTTCGATTGCGCGTTTATGTTTACCAGTAACGATTAGAATATCTTCAATTCCAGCACGTGAGGCTTCTTCTACGATATATTGAATTGTTGGTTTATCTAATATTGGTAACATTTCTTTAGGCATTGCCTTTGTAGCAGGTAAAAATCTTGTTCCTAAACCAGCAGCAGGTATAATTGCTTTTTTTACCTTAATTTCATTTTTACTTTTAATAACTTTAATATCTTTCACTTTCATTTTCCTTTCCCGTATACAAATCAATTGTTTAATTAACTATATTTTCCATTTTGAACACAAAATATTAATCCAAAGTTCTTATTAAAATAATTACTTTGGATTAATACTTTCATTCTTAGATAACCACACGGACTCTTCATATGCATAAACAGCTTCTTGATAATTATGACTTCGTGGTAATATCCCTTTTTTGATTGCTTCATTATATGCGTTCATCTTTGTTTGCTCATCTTGTTTGCTATATATAATTTCAGCCAAATCTTCTTGAGTCTTTATATTGAACTCTTTTTCTTGTTTCTTTTGAGTTTTTTCTTTTTTCTTAGCTGCTTGTTCTGTTTTTTCCTGTTTTGTAGCTTTACTATCCTCCGAATCATTGTCAGTTGTCATCATATAAATTGCAGACAGTACTGTTAGGCAAAAAATAATCACTACAAGAATTATATTTTTCAATCTGCTACCTCTCCCCTGTATAACATCAATATTATTATTAAACTACAAATTATTACATTTGTAAATTTGATTTTTACATTTTTAATTTTAATTTTACATTTCAACATCAATATATCAATTACACTATAAATTTTAACTATATTACCAGTATATTTATTACCAATCTACTTTTACCAAATTTAATCGTACACAAAAAAGCAACCTTTCGTTTTCTTGAAAGGTTGCTTTTTTCTATACTTCTCATTTCAAATTAAACTTTCCTTCAAACTCCTCAATTACACCGTCTAAATTCTCAACGTCTAATGAGAAGTACAGTTTCATTTTAGGTTCTGTGCCTGATGGTCTGACTGCTATAAATCCTTCTTCAAATATGAACTTAATGAGATCTGTTTGTGGTAAGTGAATGGTTTGAGTCTTACCTGTTTTAACATTAAGTGATTCTTTCGTAATATAGTTTTCTATAAACAACGGTGTTAAGTTCTCTATATCGATTGTTTCTAACTGTTTAAAGTCATTCATAATTTGTTTAATTTTCTCTCGTCCTTCTGCACCGTTAAATGTTGGTGAGAGGGTCTTATCTTTATAATGACCGTATTCTTGATAAATATTATTTAATACGTCTTTGAATGTCTTGTTTTCTTGTGCCAGTTGTTCTTTATATTTAATCAATAATACTGCTGTTTGTATGGCGTCTTTATCTCTTGAGAAATCGTCTACTAAATAGCCATGGCTTTCTTCATATGCTAAGACTAGTTGCGATGCGTTATCTTCTAAATTCTTTAATTGCTCTGATATATATTTGAAACCTGTCAACACGTTAATGACGCCAATATCTAATGATTGAGCTAGTTTCTCACTTAGTGCACTTGTTACAACGGATTTAATGATGTATTTATGTTGATCATCTGACATTTGTTGATTTCTCAGTTTCATCAACAATAACCCAATTTCATTACCATTGAAATATCTTGTTGATCCGTCTTGATATCTTTCAACGACGCCTATTCTATCTGCATCTGGATCTGTCGCTAATATTAGTTGTGCTTGTTCTTTTTCAGCTAATTGTTTACCTAAGTCAAATGTATCTTCCGCTTCTGGATTCGCAATATTAACTGTTGGAAAGTCTCCATTCGGCTTTGATTGTGCTTCTTCAATTACATAGTTTGTATACGACAAATCTTCGAGTATATCTGACAATAGAGGCAAACTTGTTCCGTGTAAGCTTGTTAACACTGTTTTTGTTTGCGATGTTTCAAATGAACCAACAAGATTTTTAACCGCTGCTTTATAAGCTTCAGTCGTCTCTTCTTTAAATGGCAGAATCAATCTACGTTCCTGCAATGTTTCCAAGTCATCAGTTTGTATATTTAATGGATCTTCCACCGTATCAATATAACGACTTAATTCTAATGAAGGCTCTGTTAATAACTGTCCTCCGTCTGGACCGTATACTTTAATACCATTATAGTTCTTAGGATTATGACTTGCTGTAATCATAATACCTGCTGTTGTTTTTAAGTATCTCACTGCGAATGACAGTTCTGGTGTCGATTTAAATGTTTTTGGCAAGATAACTTCAATACCATTTGTACCGAGTACTTTTGCGATTTCATTCGCAAATTCTTGAGATAAGTGTCTTGTATCATAATGAATAACCACTTTAGGGTCATTCGTTATGTTTCTTAAATATTTAGTTAGTCCTAAAGCAAACTTTTGAATCGTGAATTTATTTAATCGACCTGGACCGATTCCGAACGTACTTCTTATACCTGCTGTTCCAAATGATAATACATCCGTAAATCCCGCTTCAATCTCTTTTTCTGTTTGAACATTATGAAACTGTTCAACTAAGCTTTCAGATATTCTTTGTTCCCATTGTGCTCTCAAAGTTCTAGCTCCTTTACCTAAATATCTAATGATTGTAGATAACGTATAATTTCATCACGCATTTCTTGGTCTTTCAATGCATATTCTATCGTCGTCTTCACAAATCCTATTTTCTCTCCGACGTCATAACGTTGACCTTCAAAGTCATATGCGTACACTTTATCATCTTTATTTAAACGTTCAATGGCATCTGTTAATTGAATCTCTCCACCGCTTCCTTCTGTTTGTGTTTCTAAATAATCAAAGATTCTTGGAGATAATACGTATCTACCCATAATTGCTAGGTTTGATGGTGCAGTACCTTGTTCTGGTTTCTCAACAAATCGATTCACTTCATATAAACGTTCATCTTGTGATTTCGGTTCGATAATACCATAGCGATGTGTTTCTGTTTCAGGCACTGTTTGAACGCCGATAACTGATTTGCCTGTTGATTCATATTGTTCCATTAATTGTTTAATAGCTGGATTATCTGATTCAACAATGTCATCACCTAAAAGTACGGCAAATGGTTCGTTTCCGATAAATTGTTTCGCTGTGTAAATCGCATGTCCTAATCCTTTTTGTTCTTTCTGTCTTACATAGAAGATATTCGCTAATTCTGTTGAATATTGAACTCTATCGAGCAATTCTAGTTTGCCTTTTTCATATAATGTTGTTTCAAGTTCTTTTTGAATATCGAAATGATCTTCAATCGCACGTTTATGTTTTCCCGTCACAATAATAATATCTTCTATGCCAGCACGTGCTGCTTCTTCCACGATATATTGAATCGTCGGTTTATCTAATATTGGTAACATTTCTTTAGGCATTGCTTTAGTAGCAGGTAAAAATCTTGTTCCTAATCCTGCTGCAGGTATAATTGCTTTTTTTATTTTATAGTTATCCATTTTAAGTTCCCTCACTAACAAGCTTTTTAAACTATCTATATTAATCGTCACTTTTTATTACATCATTACACATTATAAATTACATTTTCATAATTCGCGAGTAATGACATAAATAATAATGCTTTTAAATTCCATATTATTCAATATTATGATTAATCACTTATTCTCCTGTATCATCTTATTATGCGTCACGCGGTTATCGAAATTTTTAGCGATATTGATTTTAAAATCAGTATGTTTGTCATAATCTGTTCCATACACGCAAGCATACAAGATATCCATTAAGAAACTGATTGAATCTCGTGTTGTGAAGTTGCTGATTTTGGAATACAACTTTTCCCTTGTTGATATACGTAATGTGCTGTCGGCATATTTGGTTACTGTATTTTCACCAATACTTGTGAGTCCGATAATTGGAATATGCTTTTTCTTTAACATCGGTAATAATTTCAAGATGCTTTGATTTTCACCACTATATGAAATAAAGATCGCACATGTATGTTTCGATGACTTTTCTATTTCAAAATGGGGTTCGAGTGCACAGAGTTTAACGGTCTTGCCAATTTGATTCATTCTCATTTCAAAGTCTTCGCATATCATTAAATTATGATACAGTCCAAAGATTTTGATGGTTTCGGCTTCGTTTAAATATGCGACTGCTTTATCCAATTCTTGATGATCTATTAAATGCACGGTGTCGTCTATCGTTGTTTGATTGAGTCGTGCTAATTTATGGCTAATGGACATGTTATTATCCGTTGCATCAAATGGGAAGTTTGCGTCTATTGATTCATAATGTCGGTTTAAGTATTCTACTTCTTCTAAATAATGTTCCTTTAATTCTAACCAACCGTCGTATCCTAACTTTTTAGCTATGCGAATACCAGTTGAAGGATGCGTATATGTTTCTTTAGAAATTTGATTTAACGTCTTAGACTTAATCTTCTCTCTTTCTTCGAACAAATATTGAATAATACTTTGTTCTGCTTGTGAAAATATATCTTCTTTCATTCTTTCTGTTAAAAGCATATTGATATCTCCTTTTGTAAAAAGTCATTACAAAAATCCAGTTTATTTTTAAGAAATTTGTAAATGTCATTTGATAATGCCCGATTTGCCTTTTTAATGATTACTTCTATTTTATACTTAACGTGTATAAGAAAGAAAATATTAGGAGGTCATTATAATGGAAAAAGGGATAAAAATTGTAACTATCGGTGGCGGCAGCAGTTATACGCCTGAATTGATGGAAGGTTTTATTAAACGTTATGAATCTTTACCTTTAAGTGAAATTTGGTTGGTAGACATTCCTGAAGGTAAAGAGAAATTAGAAACTGTCGGCAAAATGGCGCAAAGAATGTGGGATGCTTCTCCATATGATGTCACAGTACATTTATCATTAGATAGACGTGAAGCTTTAAAAGATGCTGATTTCGTTACGACACAATTTAGAGTTGGTTTATTAGATGCTAGAATTAAAGATGAACGCATTCCTTTATCGCATGGCTTCTTAGGTCAAGAAACGAATGGTCCAGGTGGTATTTTCAAAGCGTTAAGAACAATTCCTGTCTTATTAGATATTGTCGAAGATATGAAAGAACTTTGTCCAAATGCATGGTTAATTAATTTTACAAACCCAAGTGGTATGGTTACAGATGCTATCGTACGATACGGCAAATGGGAAAAAGTACTTGGTCTATGTAATGTACCTGTGAATAGTTTAATTAATGAGCCGGAAATGCTGAATGTTGGTGATGGAGAACTTACACATCACTTTGCAGGGTTAAACCATTTTCACTGGCATCGAGTTAAAGACGCAAATGGTCATGACGTGACTGATCAATTAAATAAACAATTAGTTGAAGATGCATCATCCTTACCTTCTAATATCTTTGATGTACCATTTTTCGAAGAGCAATTACAACAAATGCAGCTCATTCCATGTGGTTACCATAGATATTACTACCGTGCAGAAGAAATGCTTGAACATGCACTTAAAGAATACAATGATCCAGAAATCGGTACGCGTGCTGAACAAGTTAGACAAACGGAAAAAGAATTATTTGAACTCTATAAAGATGAACATCTCGATCATAAACCAGAGCAACTAAGTCAACGTGGTGGAACACATTATTCAGATGTCGCATGTGAGACAATTGCATCTATCGCTTCAAATAAAAATACACATGTAGTTGTATCTACTGTTAATAAAGGGGCAGTACCAGATTTAGCACCTGATGATGTTGTAGAAGTGTCAGCATATATCAACTCGACAGGTGCTCAACCAATCGCATTCGGTTCCCTACATCCAGCAGAACGCGGATGGTTACAAGTAATGAAGAATATGGAATTATGTGTAGAAGAAGCAGCCGTTACAGGAGATTACGGATTACTATTACAAGCATTTATTATCAACCCATTAATTCAAAGTGGTGAATCTGCGAAACAAGTAATGAATGAATTACTCATTGCTCATAAAGCATACTTACCACAATTTGCAGAAACAATCGCTCAATTAGAAGCACAAGGTGTCACAATTAAAGATGACAAAGCAAGAGCATTGAGTGCAGAAGCATCATTGAAAGAAGTGTAAGTAAGAATATAGAAGTCGTTTACGAAGCGTGAGACAGAATGATGTCTCACGTTTTTTTGTGTATGTGTGTGAGTGTTGTGCGGTCTGCTAACGATCTTGTTTCTGTTTCTTGGACGTTAGAATTTCTAACGATCTTGTTTTGCACTCTTGATCGTTAGCGCATCCTTTTCGCTTATTTTTTAAAATTTATTACCCGCTAACGATCTTGTTTTGTAGTCTTGATTGTTAGCTCCCCCATTTTAATACAAAAAACCGATTGTGCGTGTGCACAATCGGTTTAATATGTTTCTATATAATAATATTATCTATTAATCTTGCTTGGCTAAATTTAACGGCTAGTGAAATAAATATTTGTCCTTCTATTGTATGTTGTTCTTCTAATTCTGGATAACTGTAAATTGCGACTTCTACGATATCTCCACTTACATTACTTTCTAAATAATGCGTAATGGCTTGTATTAAGACATCACTATTTCTTTCACCTTCGTCATATTTCTTCTTAGCTAATGCTAAACTTTTAGATAAATGTACGGCTTCTTTTCTTTCTTCTTCTGTTAAATAGATATTCCTTGAACTTTTTGCTAATCCGTCTGCTTCTCGCACGATATCTATTGGTACGATTTGAACTGAGTGGTTAAAGTTTTCTACCATTTTTTCTATTATAGCGAGTTGTTGTGCGTCTTTTTTACCGAAGTATGCGCGTGTTGGTTGAATAATATTAAACAGCTTGTTAACAACTGTTACAACGCCATCAAAGTGACCTGGTCTTTTCTTACCTTCCAGCACTTGTGCTAAACGACCTACTGTAATCGTCATCTCCAGTTCTCCTGGATACATTTCTTCAACTGTTGGATGAAATACATATTCTACACCAATTTGTTTAAGCTTCTCTAAATCAGATTCAAAAGGTCTTGGATAATCATCAAAGTCTTCATTAGGTCCAAATTGTAATGGATTTACAAAAATACTCACTGCAGTTACATCATTTTCTTCTATTGATTGTTTCATCATTTTTAAATGACCATCATGTAATGCACCCATCGTTGGTACGAGTCCTATTGTTTTACCTTGAGATTTAAATTGAGATACGATTGAATTCATATCTTTAATATGTTCTACTACTTGCGTCACTACTCTGTCTCCCCCATCACTTTCTTCTTATATGTGTGTGCTTCTGAAGGGAATGCACCACTTTTAACTTCTTCATGATATGCTTTTAGTGCGTCTATACCATTTGAAAAATCACCGTATTGTTTCACAAACTTAGCAATATGTTCCGAACCATAATTTAATAAATCATGATATACGAGTACTTGACCATCTGTACCTTTTCCTGCGCCTATACCGATAACTGGAATTGTCAGTTGTTCCGTAATCACTTCTGCTAAATCACTTGGAATCGCTTCTAATACGAGCATCACTGCACCTGCTTGTTCAACTGCTTTCGCATCTTCTATCAATTGTTCGGCTTCTCTTTTTGAACTTGCTTGTAATTTATAACCTGTAATGCCTACGCTTTGAGGTGTTAACCCTAAATGAGATACGACTGGCACACCAATTTGAGTACAACCTTGAATCAAGGTCGTATGCACACCTTCGATTTTTACAGCGTTTGCTTTAGTATCTTTATACAATTGAATCGCATTTTTCATATCCGTTGTATGATCAATACCGACTGCTCCAAAAGGTACATCTACAATTACATAACTTTCTGGCGCACCTCTTCTAACTGCTTTCGCATGATGTGTCATATCTTCCATTGTCACTTCGACTGTACTATCGTAGCCCAACACAACCATTCCTAAAGAATCGCCTACTAAAATAGTGTCTATACCTGCTTCTTCTGCTTGTTTAGCACTTGGATAATCATATGCTGTAATCATGGATATTTTTTCTTTTTGTTCTTTCATGGTCAACAATTGTTTAATGGTTTTCATCCCGTACCACCTTCTTATATTTGTTATTATGTATATATTAACATTGAAAGGAAAATAATAAATGAAAAAGTTTGGAATAATCGGTCCTGGTGCTGTGGGTACAGCCATTACATTTGCTTTAACGCAATCAAACCTTGATGTTACGCTGTTCGGAAGATCAAACGCTACAGTCTATTTCCAAGAATATAATCAAGATGTGCAACATTCATTTCCCGTTCAATCTTTAGAAGATGCACATGAAAAAGTAGACATTTTATTTATTGCTGTTAAAGCAACGCAACTCGATGCAATCATCCCGTACCTTCATCATATCCTACATGCTAATAGCGTTATTATTTTAACTCAAAATGGCTATGGACAGTTAGAAAAAATTGATCACCCGCACAAATTTCATGCAGTCGTTTATATAAGTGGTCAAAAAGAAGATAACGTCGTAACGCATTTTAGAGATTGGACTTTAAGATTACCTGTTCATGCACTAACATTAGACATTAAAAGTTTAACAGAAGATAGTTTACTTAATATTGAATGTCTCGAAGATTATGATCAACATGTTTGGTATAAATTAATCGTCAATTTAGGCATTAATACGGTAACTGCTCTAACGAGACAACCAGCTCGTGTACTTAAACACGATCAAATACATGCACTTTGTTACAATTTATTAGTTGAAGGTAATCGTGTTGCTAAAGCTGAAGGTATAGATTTTGGTGATGATTTCGAAGAGAGCATTATGAAAATTTATGAAGGCTATCCTGATGACATGGGTACAAGTATGTATTACGACATAATAAGTGAAAAACCTTTAGAAACGGCGTTTATACAAGGTTATATCTACAAAATTAGCCAAAAACATCATTTAGCAACACCTTATATAGATAGTACTTATGCAATTTTAAGTACATTTTAATGCATAAATTTGCAACTCCATTCGTTTCATTCTACTATTTTGGGGTAATTATATATTCAAACGTATTTTTTATAAAGAAGGGGAACTTTATAAAGAATACGTTTATTTTTTCAATTTGAATATCCATATGTATCTCCATCGCTCGATTACCCTTGTAACCCTATACATGACAGTATTTGTATAACTTAATATTATATTTAAAAAAGATTTAAGAAAAAAATTTAAAAAAACTTTTTTTCTGTAATTCTTGAAAATTTATAGCGCTAGTTTATAGCGCTAGTTTAAATATGAAGATTCTCGACATTTTTTATTTGAGTAAGCGCTTTCTTTGTATTCATTATAGGAACAATTGTTACTATTTATTTTTTAAAATTAAATGTAAAAACGTAAATTTTAATCATAAGAATTATACTCTTCACGTTAAAATATTGTGCGATATCAATTTGACTATTAAAATTTCGTATGATAGCGTTATAGAAGTCAATAAATCGATAAGGACTGGTTATTTTGAGTAATATACAAATCAAAGACGTTACTAAAGTATTCGGCAATTACAATGACCAGGTTAAGTCACTTTTACAGGATGATAAAACGAAAGAAGAAATCCTTAAAGAAACTGGTTCGACAGTAGCTGTCAAAAATGCAAATTTCACAATTGAAGATGGAGAAATATTTGTTGTAATGGGTCTTTCCGGGAGCGGTAAATCAACATTGATTCGTTTGATTAATCGTTTAATCGACCCAACTGATGGAGATATCTTAATTAATGATAAGAATATTTCTTCGTTAAATAAAGAAGACTTACGTAACTTTAGACGTGAGAATCTAAGTATGGTATTCCAAAGTTTCGCTTTATTCCCCTTCAAAACTGTTGTTGAGAATGTGGCATTTGGCTTAGAAATTAAAAACGTTTCTAAGAAAGAACGTTTGAAAAAAGCAGAAGATGCTTTAAATCTAGTTGGTCTAGCGGGATATAAAGATCAATTACCAAAACAATTATCTGGTGGTATGCAGCAACGTGTTGGTTTAGCGAGAGCACTTGCTAATGACACAGATATATTATTAATGGATGAAGCCTTCTCAGCATTAGATCCACTGATTCGTAAAGAAATGCAGAATGAACTTTTACAACTGCAACAAAACATGCAAAAAACAATCATATTTATTACGCATGATTTAGATGAAGCCCTTCATATTGGCGATAGAATCGCTTTAATGAAAGATGGCGAAATCGCTCAAGTTGGTACACCGGAAGAGATTGTTATTAATCCTGGTGACGACTACGTTAAAGACTTTGTTAAAGATATTGATCGTTCTAAAGTATTAAAAGTTAAACATATTATGGAGAAAGTTGAGAATGATGAATTAGTAGATGGCATGTCATTTATAGATGCCGAGTCGCTACTTTATCAAACATTCCCTCACTTCAAATCTGGCACACACGAACTTTGGATTAAGAAAGACAATAAAATTGTCGGGAAACTTAATTTCCAAGATGTATTCGATGTATTAGCACAGGGAAATGAGGTGATGAATCATGCTTAATATGTTGCCTATTTTACCTGTATCAGATTGGGCTAACGCATTTGTAGAATGGTTAACAGAAACTTTTAGTTTTATTTTTGAACCGATTAAGACGTATCTTGGCGACTTTATGCAACTTATCATTTCATTACTAGAGTTGTTACATCCGTTTGTCTTTATCATTATCATCATGGTTCTTGCTTACTTTGTTATGAATAAGAAAATTGTTGCCCCTATTTTAGTAGGTATTGGTTTATTCTTCATTTATAACCAAGATTTATGGGATCAATTACTGAACACGATGACACTTGTTATTATCAGTAGTTTGCTATCTGTTATTATCGGTGTTCCGCTCGGTATTTTAATGTCTAGAAGCGATCGTTTCCAAGCAGTTATGAAACCTATTTTAGACTTTATGCAAACAATGCCAGCATTCGTATATTTAATTCCAGCAGTCGCATTCTTCGGAATTGGTATGGTTCCAGGTGTATTCGCATCTATTATATTTGCAACTCCACCAACAATACGTTTAACAAACTTAGGTATTAGACAAATATCTGCTGAATTAATAGAAGCAAGTGATTCATTTGGTACAACATCCATGCAAAAATTAATTAAAGTACAACTCCCTCTTGCTAAAGCTTCTATCATGGCAGGTGTAAACCAAACTGTAATGTTAGCTTTATCAATGGTTGTAATAGCATCAATGATTGGTGCACCGGGATTAGGTAGAGATGTGTTAAGTTCTCTACAACGTGCAGAAGTCGGTTCAGGTTTCGTAGCAGGTTTAAGTATCGTTATCCTTGCTATTATCATCGACCGCTTTACACAATCATCTAAAAACAAATAATCTAGGAGGAATTACTTATGAAGAACAAATGGCGTGTACTCGTACTTATGCTTTCTTTAGCACTAGTGTTAGCAGCATGTGGCAATGGTGGCTCAAGTGAAGATGGAGACTTAGGTAAAAAAGATATTAACTTATCTTACGTTGAATGGGATTCAGAAATTGCTTCAACACATGTTATGCAAAAAGTTTTAGAAGATGAAGGTTACAATGTTGAAATCACACCTTTAGATAATGCCGTAATGTGGGAATCAGTTGCTTCTGGTGAAACAGATGCAATGGTTAGTGCTTGGTTACCAGGTACACACGGAGATTTATACAAAAAACATAAGAAAAATCTTGATGACTTAGGTCCAAACCTTAAAGGGGCTAAAATCGGACTTGTAGTAAATAAAGATTTCGATGGCGATTCAATTTCTGACTTAAAAGACCAAGCTAGTAAGAAAATCGTTGGTATCGAACCAGGTGCTGGTGTTGTAAAAGCATCTGAAAAAGCAGTTAAAGATTATAACTTAGATGGATGGAAAGTTGAAACTTCTTCATCAGGTGCAATGGCTACAACATTAGGTCAAGCTATGAAAAAAGGTGACGACATCGTTGTAACTGGTTGGTCACCACACTGGAAATTCCAAAAATATGACTTGAAATACTTGAAAGACCCTAAAGGCTCATTTGGTAAAGCTGAGCACATTAATACAATGGCTCGTAAAGACTTGAAAAAAGACAGCCCTAAAGCATATGAAACTTTAGATAACTTCAATTGGACTACTAAAGACATGGAATCTGTTATGTTAGATATCCAAGAAGGTACATCTCCTAAGAAAGCTGCAGAAAAATGGGTAGATGATAACCAAGATAAAGTAAAAGAATGGACGAAAGATTCTAAGAAAGATAAATAATCCATCTCTTATAAAATGCCCCTATACCACGGGAATAATGGTATAGGGGCATTTTTTTATACGTTTAACTTCCTATTTAATATATCTTCTATCATCAACCAACCTTTTTGATCCGAGTTGTCTGGGTCATATGGTTCGAAACCATAATTTAAATACATATTAATTGCTGGATAACTGGTTGTTTGTGTCGTTAAATACACTTCTTTATGACCAATCTCAATTATTTTGTTAAGTGCTGCACTTAATAATGGCTTTGATAATTTCTTACCTTGATATTCCGGTTTAATGGCTACGAAATGTATTCTACCTAAATGTGAGTCTGTTAAAGGTAATTGACCGAACCATGCTGTCGTCGTTCCTATTACATCACCTGAATTATTCTCAATAAATAAACATCTATATTTCATTTCTTCTATATGAGAACCAAATTCTTTATGAAACCTTTGTAATGCTTGATCTATATTTGAAAATTCCCCTGCAGCAGTTTCAACTTCTGCCCAAAGACGTTCGTCCCCTTCTTCAAACATTCTAATTGAGTATCCGTCTGGTAATTCATATTTAGGTATGTTGTCTAAATGATTTTTAATCATCTTAAGCTTAATTCTTTCCATAATAATACACCTCTATTTCTATAAAGTTACTGTAAACGTTTCAAATTACAACTTGTCATATACCTATTATCTTTTTAATCTGACTGTCATAAAAGAAATTTTATTTTTATTCTCCTGTAACCTATGATATCAAAAATGATGTTAGAGTGTATGAAGTAATAAAGATACAAAATATATAAACGCTTTAAATAGCTCATGGAGGAAATTTATTTATGAAGAAATTATTATTTGCAACAACAGCTGCAGCAGGGATTATTGCTTCAGGATTTGGCGCTCAAGCAGATGCAAGTGAATATACAAACTACTCTAATCAAAATACAAACTATAACTATACAACTACACAAGTCGCTCAACCGACTCAAGCAACTCAAACTACAGAATCAACTGATTCATCTAATACAAGTGAAGTATATAAAGAGTTTATCGCTGCTGGCGGTACAAAAGCATTATGGGATAACATCGTAATGCCTGAATCTAGCGGTAACCCAAATGCAGTAAATGAACTTGGCTACAGAGGTCTTGGTCAAACTAAAGAATCTTGGGGTACAGGTAGTGTCGCTGAACAAACTAAAGGCATGATCAACTATGCTAAAGAACGTTACGGTTCAATCGAAGCTGCAATTGCTTTCCGTCAAGCTAACAACTGGTGGTAAGATATAAATAAACAAACATCTGCTATGTGGAAATCCACATAGCAGTTTTTTTATACACAAAACCTTTGACAAAGTGAGATATACATATTATACTCAACTTGTATCTAAATTAAATACAAGAAAGAGGTTATGTAAAATGAAAATAGGTGTTATAGCAGCAAACGGTAAAGCAGGTAAATTAATTACAGAAGAAGCAATTAACAGAGGATTAGATGTAACAGCCATCGTTCGTAACGAAAATAAAACAGTGGCAACACAATCTATTATTAAAGATATATTTGATTTAACAACTGAAGACTTAACACAATTCGATGTTGTAGTAGATGCTTTCGGTGAAATTAGAGAAGACAAACTTCATTTACACCAAGACTCTATTCAACATTTAAGTAATATTTTATCAAACACAAACACACGATTAATCATTATCGGAGGCGCTGGTAGTTTATATGTTGATGATCAATTAGAAAATCAATTATTCGATACACCTGATTTTCCAGAATCATTCAAACCACTTGCAAAAGCTCAAGGTAAAGCACTTGTAGACCTTCGTAAAAGAGATGACGTACGCTGGACATTTATAAGTCCTGCAGCAGAATTCATAGCTGATGGAGAAAGAACTGGAGAATACATTTTAGCTGGGGAGGTCTTCACTTTAAACGATAAAGGTGAAAGTAAAATAAGCTATGCTGATTACGCCATTGCATTAGTAGATGAAGCAACTGAAGGTAACCATATCCAAGAAAGAATTTCAGTATTATCAAAATAATACGCATTTACTATCGCAATTCTCATCTCTCAAAGTTATAATAAATAAGGAATCTAAGAGGTGAAAAGCGTGAATACACAAATATCAGTAGCAATTCATATATTATCATTACTATCTGTGAATAAAGAACCTATATCCAGTAAATTTATAGCAGGTAGCATTAATAGTAACCCTACACTTGTAAGAAAAATATGTAAATATTTAAGAAATGGTAACTTAATCGAAAGTCAACAAGGTAAATCAGGCTATCGACTTGCTCAATCAGCAGACCAAATCTTATTAGGCGACGTTTATAAACTTATTCAAGATGAAGAGCATTTCGCTAAAATTCATCAAGACACAAATCCAGATTGTATCATCGGACAAAATATACAGTCTGCATTAGATGATGTTTACACACAAGTGGATCAACAAATTATTGATACACTCAATCAAACATCCATATTAGATTTAACATCTAAAATGACCGAAACCGTACAGTAAAATAAATTATAGAAAAAGCTGGAGACATCCTTAACAACAGATGTCCCCAGCTTTATTTTTGTAGAAATGATGAGCGCACGATATCTCTGAGTCTTCGTGCGATACACCTCTATTTTGTACCTTTGCGCACGATATCTCCGAGTCTTCGTGCGATACACCCTTATTTTATACCTTTGCGCACGATATCTCGCAGTCTTCGTGCGATACACCCCTATTTTGTGCCCTAGCGCACGATATCTAATTAAAAAACACCAAATATATAAGAATATGAGCTAAATTATTTAATCCATGCGCTACTATGGCAGCTTCTAATCGATTAGTCTTTAAATAAAGTGCTCCAAATAATACTCCTATTCCAAAGTAAATTATAAACTCACCTATACTTGATGGCCCATGTGACAATCCAAATAGTACGCTAGATACGATATATCCTATTAATAGATGTCCTTTAAACACCCCTTTTAGAATGAAACCTCGAAATATAAGTTCTTCGAAAAATGGTCCTAGTATCACAAATATAATAATAGAGATGTATAGAGGTAATGTGTTTAAATCTTTATATACTTCCATTTGATTTTGTGGTTGTCCTATTATTGCTGATACAGACCAATACATGATAAGTGCGATACCTAATGTACTAATGGTATAAATGATGTCTGTTTTCTTTAAAGGTTCCAATTTAATGAATTGTAATTGGAATCTATGTATTAAATAAAATAACAGGCTAAATAATAAACATCCTATTAATACAATCAACCAATTGCTAGCTAACGCAATCGATGTATATGTACCCATACATATTATAATGAGCAAACATGACTTCAAGGTCACATACTTCTCTTGATTTTGAAAAACCGGCTCATTATCTTCGAATATTTGTTTCATACTCATTTATTTATCCTCATTTCAATAAATTAACAGATTATTTTTATAAATAAATGTATTTCATTTATTATAACAAAAATTTTGAAGTAATAGCGATTTATAGCTTCTTTTAAAATGAACTATTTGTATTTTTTTAACAAACTATACTAACATTACCAAGGAAAATGACGTATATTATATGTATATAAAATTTTATTTTGCAGGTGATTTCAAAGTGAACTATTTTATTGTAAATAATATCAATCATAAAATAACAGGTATTGAAAAGTCTGTCATGAACAGGCTAAAATTATTTAATGATTTCAACTTGGAAGCTAAAATTATCACTTTAGCTTGGAATTCAAGTTTACATAAAAATGCCCATACATTCGGCGTAAGTAAACAAGTCTTTTCAATGTATGATTTCTTCCAAGAATCCATAAACATTCATATTAATACCGTTAGAGACTGGATAACATTTTGGGAAGATGAGCTTAATTATGAGATTAAATATGTACCTAATTCAAATGATTTAAGGGTCTATCAAAATGGTGTAAGAATCATATATGCAAGTTTCCGTGATTCGGACTATAAATTATTAGACTATGTTAACTACTTTGATACAAGAAATGTAAAAATGAAACGAGAATATTACGATTCTAGAGGCTTCTTAAGTCGTGTTAGATATATGCGTACTAAAGAAATGCCTGTATGTGATAAATATTTAACACCGAGCGGTAAAGTAAAACTCGAAATTTACTTCGATCCATACCAAGAAAAAGAAGTTGTCACTCGAATAATGCTCTTTGATTATAACGCTAAAGATTATACATTTGATAATACAAATGAACTGATCGCATTTTTCTATGAACAGTTATACAAAGACGGTGACTTGTTCTTTAGTGATAAGACTGCCATCACTTCTCCACCTTTCTTAATCACAGACAAAAAAATACCGGTTATTTCTGTATTACATAGTACACATGTGAAGAATAACAATGATATAGATGGTTCAGATATTAAAAATATTTATAACTGTGTCTTTAATAACTTAGACCGTTTTTCTGGTATTTTAGTATCAACTGTTCAACAAAAGAAAGATGTAGAGAAACGTATTCAATCGAAAATACCTGTCTTTAATATTCCAGTTGGGTATGCGCAACAAAGAGAGCCAAATTATACACCTGTTGTGCCTAATGGTCCTCTAAAATTAATGTCCATTGCACGATATGCACCTGAGAAACAACTTGATCATCAAATTCGACTCATCAATAAACTGAAAGACGATTTCGACGAAATTGAACTGCATTTATTTGGATTTGGTGGCGAATTGAAAAAGCTAAAAGAATTAACTACTTCATTAAATTTAGAAAATCATATTAAATTCCGTGGGTTTATCCCTAACATTACTAATGAAATGCATCATTTTCATGCGAGTATGATTACAAGTAATATGGAAGGATTTTCTTTAGCATTACTGGAATCATTATCAAATGGGTTACCTGCAATCAGTTATGACATCCCTTATGGACCAAGTGAATTGATTGTTAACGGTAAAAATGGTTATCTTGTGCCTAGAAATGATGAAGACAAGCTTTATGAAACCGTTAAGTCTTATTTAAGTAATCCTGACCTTCAAAAAACATTCCGAGACAACTGTATGACAGAATCACAAAAATATGCACAAAGTGAAATTATCAAAAAATGGCTTCATTTATTAGGTGAAGTGACATCATAAATTTAAACAAGAACCCCCAATTCAGAATGATGAATTGGGGGTTCTTGTTTAAATTATTTCATAGGTACTGTTAAATAAAATGTTGTACCGACATCCTCTTTACTTTCTACCTTTAGCTGACCATCCATTTGTTCGGCCAGATTCTTAGCAATATATAAACCTAAACCTGATCCACCTGTATCTTTGTTTCTAGAAGCTTCGACGCGATAAGTACGATCAAATATACGATGTAAATGTTGCTCAGCGATGCCTGGACCATCATCAGAAACGGCAATGCATATATTGCTGTCTTCTTTCGTAACTTTAATTTCAATCCTCGAGCCAAGTTGTGTATATTTAAATGCATTATCTAAAATATTCATGAGTATACGTTCTAAGGGTACTTTATATTGTTTGAAGTAAGTAATATCTTCACATAAATTAACATCTATCGTGCGATTCTCACTCGTGATTTGTTGTTCATAAGATTGTAAAAGTGTCACAAATAGTTTATCTAAATAAATCGTTTCTAATGGATAATTATGTTTGTGATTATGACTAATTTCCATCACACTAGTCAGCTCATCAAACATCATAGAAATTCTTTGAGATTGTTTAATTAAGACACTGTATGCTTTTTGTTGTTCAACTGATTGACTGATAATACCTTCTTTTAAACCTTCTGCATAGGAGGTAATACTTGATAATGGTGTCTTTAAATCATGTGTTAAATTTTGTACCATTTCACTTTTTTCTTGTTGTTCATGTTGAACTTGTTGTATTTGTGCTTCAATATTACGAGCCATAGTATTAAAGGCTTCACTTAATTCTTTCATTTCTTTCGGACTATCTATTTTTATGGCTGTTTCACTATATTGTCCATTTGCTATTAATTTTGTTTGTTTATTCAACAATCTAATACGTTTAACTAATGGATTAATAAATAACATACAAATGAATGTCGTTAAACAACTTGAAATAATCGCACTAATCGTCAAAAGTAATGTTGTATGTGCATCAAACCACATCCATTTATATGCAATTGCTAGAATAATTGTCGTTAATACAATGCTACTGATAAATGCAGTGATAATTTGTGTTCGAATTGTTAGCATTTATTTCGCCCTTTCAAATTTATAACCTAATCCCCAAACAGTTTTAATAACATATTCATCATATTGATGTTGTTCTAACTTTTCTCTTATACGACGTATATGTACATTTACAGTGTTGGCATCTTCGTAATAGTCGTATCCCCATACTTTTTCGAGCAGTTCTGATTTAGAAATAACCATTTTCTCGTGATCTGCTAAATACCAAAGTAAATCAAATTCTTTTACTCTCAATGATACTTCTTGATCATTTACTTTAATGATTTTTTCTTGTTTACATAATTGTAATGATCCAAATGTTAAGTAATCTTGTTTATGATACTTTTGTGTACGATTTAACAAGTTATGGGCTCTTAACACGAGTTCACGAGGGCTGAATGGTTTCTTTATATAATCGTCTGCACCTAACGTCAATGCATAAATCGTATCGTGTTCTTGTGTTTTAGCAGTTAAATAGATAAACGGAATGTCTAGTTCCTGTGCTTTCATTTCTTTAACGATATCATAACCGTTTTTTTCAGGCATCATAATATCTAATATCATTAAATCAATTGCATTATTCAACTGATGAATGGCTTGTTGTCCATCAGAAGCTGTTACAACTTGATGCCCTTCATATTCAAAGTAAGTCTTACAAATATCTAGAATATCTTGTTCGTCATCTACAATTAAAATATGCGCCATAATCTCTATCCCGCTTCCTTCTTCATAAACTTCTTAACAATAGCAGCTGCTGATAATTTACGTAAACTTTTGATATTTAACACAATCAATATAAAGCCAACAAGCTGCAGTGGATACGTAAAAATCATATCTGCTAAAATGTAATTTATCATTATAAATATACCAAAAAGTGCTGCGTAATACTCTAGAAATCCAATAATTAAAGCTAATCCTAAAAATATTTCACCTAAAGGAATAACCCATTCCCATAAAGTCGTATAAGGTGCAATAATATGCTCAAAGAACCACTTATACCACATTGGAGAATCTTGATTCTGAGCGATTACTTGCGTTAATCCTTGTAGACTGAAACCACCAGTTAATTTTTCATAACCTTGCATATAAATTAAATAGCCACTATAAACGCGTATGATTACACATATGAATGTATATATCTTTGTCATGACATGCTTTCTCCTTCTATAAAGTTTAAGGGAAATTCAGGATTACTGAATTCCCCCTTAGTGAGACGTATTTATTTTAATTTAGCACTACCAAATTCAACATGTGCTTTATCACAATAAATTGTCACTTCATTATATTTAGATGTGTCCATGTCTTTTAAATCAAATGTTTGTTCCATCTTATCGTAGTCTACTTTATCAATTTTCATACCGTTTTTAACATCGCCATCTTTAGTTAAATAAACATGTAAGTCAGGTCCTTTTGATGATTTGAAATCTGATAACATTAATTTACCATCTTTAATCATTGCCTTACCTTCTACTTTTTCACCATTCATAGATTCAAACATACCAGACATCTCCATGTCTTTCATGTCACTGTCTTTCATGTTTTCTTTACTCATGTCTTTATCTTTCATTTCAGTTTTCGTATCCATCTTATCATCTTTATGCATATCATTATTACCACATGCACCCAATAATAAAGTTGTTGTTAATGCAAATGCTCCAAATGTTGTTTTAGTTAAGTTCATTTAACACATCTCCTCTTTAGTTGATATGTTAAGTTTATGCGCTACGCCCTCATTAAACCATTAACTGTTTATTAACTACTATGAACTCATTATTAATTCTCGATTATATCGACACTTTGTGTTTCTGAACGACTCATGAATACTTTTTTCGTCATATTGATAAATAATCCGGTCTCTACAACGCCGATGATAGATATTAAATCTTGATTTAATTGTTCTGGATGATGAATCACTCCAAACTGACAATCTAATATGTAATGATCGTTGTCTGTCATATATACATTCGAATCTTTCGTTCGTAATGTCGCTTGACAACCTAAACTTTCTATTGCTCGTGCTGTGATTTCCCATCCAAAAGGCACAACTTCTACTGGCAACTTAAACTTACCTAACTTTTTAACGTATTTCGTTTCATCTATAATCACAATAAAATTATCCGTTGCATTCGCAACAATTTTTTCACGTAATAGCGCACCACCGCCTCCTTTAATCAATTGAAGATTTTCGTCCACTTCATCAGCACCATCTATAACTAAATCTAAATAGGTCACTTCTGAAAAATCAGTAAGCGGAATATGATGAATACGTGCTAATTCAGCAGTATCTTCAGATGTTGGTACACCTTTAATTTGAAGACCATTTTTAACACGCTCACCTAACTTCTCAATTGCATAACGCATAGTTGAACCTGTACCAATTCCTATCGTCATACCATCTTGAATATCATTAACTGCTTCATAAGCGACTTGTCTCTTTAGCTCATCTTGATTCACGTTGTACACCTCATTCGATTTTTTCAATTATTGTTTCAAGTTTAACACACCAAAAATATATGTTCAGAGTACAAAAAAGCTGAGGCAAACAAATGCCTCAGCAACAAAACTATATATATAAAATTATGGATTATTTAGTTTGAGAAGTTTCTTGATCAGTTCTTGGTAATGGGTAGAAACCTGCTACAAACTGTTTCCATAATGGGTCTGGTAAATCATGTTTATCTGCTCTTTCAGGATCGAATACAGAAACGATTTCGTCTTCTTTTCCTTGTTCGATTTTTGATACGAATTGGTAATCAAGTAACAATTCTCTACCAAGTGCAATAAGTGGAGCACCCGTTTCAAATGCTGATAATGCATCATCAGCAGTAAAGATTGAACCAATTCCTATTAATGGCACGCGACCATTTATCCATTCTAATAATAATTTAATACGTTCTTCACCTTTATATTGACCTTCTCTTGTTGTTGAATGAACATCCATTAATGATACATGTAAGTAATCAAGTGTTTTTTCAGATAAAGTTTTAACAAGTTGTTCTGTTAATTCCATAGAAATACCTGGAGATTCTACTTCTTCAGGAGAGAAGCGATAGCCTACGATAAAGTCAGGTGTTGCATGTTCACGTACAACTTTAAGCACAGCATCAATAACTGCTAAAGGATATTTCAGATGTTCGCCCCATTCATCATCTCTTCTGTTGTAATAAGGTGAGAAGAATTGATGAATTAAATAATGGTTCGCACCATGAATTTCAACACCGTCAAAACCAGCATCGATTGCTAATTTAGTAGCGTTAGCGAAAGACTCAATAGTATGTTCAATTTCTTCTACAGTTAATGCTCTCGCAACATGTGTTTCTTGTTGTCCGAAGCCTTTCACTTCAACTTCACTAGGAGCAGCCGCTTCACCAGTAGGCGTTAATCCAGGTAATGACATCGCACCACCATGATGGATTTGAATTAAAGCTTTCGCACCATTTTTCTTCATAACTTCAGCTTGTTTCTTCAGCCCAGCAAGATCCGCTTCTTTAGATACAGAAGGCTGTCCAGGAAAAGCTTGGCCAAGCGGTTCAACATAACTCGCAGCAGTAATAGAAATACCAACATCTTGAGAACGTTTTTCTATATATGGAATTTCAATATCAGAAATCGTACCATCTTCATTTGATGAAATATGTGTTAATGGCGCAAGCACAAATCTATTCTTAACTTCCACACCATTTGGTAATTTTAAAGATTTAAATAAAGGTTCATATTTTTTGTTCATTTTCAATAACTCCTCCTTATGAAATAACACTATACCACCATCAGAAAATAACATGCCAATTTAATGCTTATAGAAATGGTATGAAATAGAAAGGATTGAAATATTATTTTAACAATTGTTGATAACACAATTATATTTCTAGAACTTTTTCTAAAATTTAACATTTATAAATGATTGATTTCGTTCATATTTATTAATTATTTGAACAATATTCGTTCTAAATGACATAAACCGTTCAAAGTATTGAACAGTTTGAATACAATTGCTATGCTTGAATACAATAAGTAAGCGCTTACTTATAAAGAGGAGGTGTTATTTTGAATATTACAGACCTTATTGATGAAAACACATTTATTTTTGATAAAAATATTAAAACTAAAGATGAACTCTTTACCTCACTTTCAGAGAGCTTATATCAAAATGGTTATTTAAAGAATAAAAACAAATTTCTAAAAGACTTGTACAAAAGAGAGGAACTAATTTCAACGGGAATTGAGGATGGTTTCGGGATACCTCACACAAAGTCAAAATATATAAAAAAACCTTTAATTACTTTTGCAAAAACGTCTGAATTGCAAGATTACACTGCACTAGACAACTCAAAAATTAACATAGTATTTCTTATTGCATTACCTAAAAATGCACAAGATTCTCATTTATATTTATTAAGTGAATTAGCGAAGTTATTAATGGATTCTGATTTCAGAGAAAATATTAGGAGAGTTAATAATCCAGATGAAATATTAAATATTTTATCTTTATAGGAGGGATATTATGAATATCGTTGGTATTACTGCATGTCCTACAGGTATTGCTCATACGTATATGGCAGCTGAAAAACTTAACAAGTCTGCTAAAGAAATGGGTCATAACATAAAAATAGAAACTCAAGGTTCAAAGACAGATAATATTTTAACTAATGAAGATATTGAGGATGCCGATTTAATTATTATTGCTGTCGATAAAGAAATCGACTTACACAGATTTAATGGTAGAAAAATCAAAAAAGTATCTACTGCACAAGTAATAAAAGACCCTAACAGTATTATTAATGAAGCCAAAAATAATATTGGATTAATAAGTGTTGAAACCAAAAATGAGAATAATTCCGGAAGTAACAAGTCTGGTATATACAACCATTTCATGAATGGTGTAAATTACATGCTCCCTTTCGTAATAGCTGGAGGAATTTTAATAGCTATTAGTTTTGCTTTTGGTATAAATGCTGCTGATCCAGAATCAGATTCATATAATAAGTTTGCTGCTGCTCTTTCAAAAATTGGAGGAGATACAGCTTTTCAATTGATGGTTCCAGCCTTGTCTGCTGGTATAGCATCTTCAATTGCCGGTAGAGCAGGATTTGCACCAGGGTTAGTTGCAGGTACATTAGCAACAGTCGATGGTTCTGGTTTTTTAGGTGGGATGATTAGTGGTTTAATGGCTGGGTATGTTACAAACGCATTAGCTAATAAAATTAAAATTCCAGCTTCTATTTCTGCACTTTACCAATTAATTATTGTCCCTTTAGTATCAATTTTAATAGTTGGATTAGCCATGATTTTTCTTATAAATACACCAATATCTTGGTTACTTGAGGTATTAACAAATTGGTTAAATAATCTAGGTAAATCTTCAGGTATTTTATTTGGACTTTTAATCGGAGCAATGATGGCAGCAGATATGGGGGGGCCAATAAATAAATCTATTTCTACATTTTCAATAGGCTTGATGTCTGCAGGTGTTAATGCCCCTATAGCGGCATGTATGGTTGCAGGTATGACTCCTCCATTAGGTTTAGCCTTAGCTACTTTGCTATTTAAAAATAAGTTTACTGAAGAAGAAAAAACATCTGGAAAATCTTGCTGGGTATTAGGTGCATCATATATTACAGAAGGTGCTATTCCATTTGCAGTAGCTGATCCACTTAGAGTAATACCTAGCCTAATAATCGGGTCTGCTACTGCAGCTGCTATATCTATGGGTGCGGGTGTTACGTCTCTAGCTCCACACGGTGGAATTTGGATATTATTTATTCCAAATGTCATAAATCATTTAGTTATTTATATAATTGCAATCATTAGCGGAACTATTGTAACAGCATTATCTGTTGGATTCTTAAAGAAAAGAGTCTCACTAGAACAAGAAATGAAATCTAAAGAAATTATTAAAAATAAGGTGGAGATATAATGTTATATAATATGAAAAACTTACTAAAAGTCGCAAATGAACACCATTTTGCAGTTCCAGCATTTAATATTTGTAGTTTTGATATGCTTAAATCAATTATGGAAAAAGCAGAGGAGTTAAATTCACCAGTTATTTTGGAAATTCATCCAGATGAAATTCAATATTTAGGTGATAATTTTGTATCTGTAGTCAGAGCATATGCACTAAATAGTAAAATTCCTGTTGTCATTCATTTAGATCACGGTGGCTCATTATATGATGTTACTAGAGCTATAAAAAATGGATATACCTCTGTTATGATTGATGCATCAACAAAACCTTTTGAGGAAAATATTGAATTAACAAAAAAAATTGTAGAACTAGCACATAATATTGATGTTTCAGTAGAAGCAGAGTTAGGTACAATAGGTAATAACGGATCATCTGAAGGTGGTACTGATAAAATAATATACACTGACCCAGATCAAGCTGAATACTTTGTTAATGAAACTAATATAGACACTTTAGCTGTAGCAATAGGAACTTCTCATGGTCTGTACCCTAAAGGAAAAAAACCTAAATTAAATATAGAGTTATTAAAAGAAATCAATAACAGATTGTCTATTCCAATAGTATTACATGGAGGTTCTGGCAATCCTGATGAAGAAGTAAAAGAATCTA
Organism: Mammaliicoccus sp. P-M58; assembly: GCF_022386165.1. Lineage (NCBI taxonomy): Bacteria > Bacillati > Bacillota > Bacilli > Caryophanales > Staphylococcaceae > Mammaliicoccus > Mammaliicoccus sp. P-M58. Next base: position 199,307 of record NZ_JAJNJI010000005.1, on the reverse strand, counting down.
TACTGTATGGTGTCGGTAAAGTTAATTTAAGCTCTGATTTAAAAAGCGCCTTTTTTAATGAAGTAAGAAATACACTAAGTAATAATAAAGATTTATATGAACCTAATGAAATTTACCCTATAGCTAATAAAAAATTAAAAGAAGTAGTAGAGTATAAATTAAATCTGTTAAATACTACTGGAAAAGCAAAATTATATAAATAACCACAAAAAAAGGTGGGCATTTCATGTTAAAAATTATTGAAGAACGTCAGCAAATTATAATAAATCATTTAAAAATTGTTCAGTTTGCAAGAATTCAAGAATTAATTGAATTAGTTAAATATAGTGAGGCTACTGTTAAGAGAGACTTAATTGATTTAGAAAAAAAAGGTCTCGTAAGAAGAACACGTGGTGGCGCAATGATCATAGATAATCAAAAAATAGATTTACCTTATTTAATGAAAATTATTAATTTTAATGAACAGGATAATAAACATAAACTTGCCGAATCCGCTAAATCTCTTATTAAAGATGATATGCTAATATTTTTAGATTCAAGTACAACTACTTTACATCTTGTAAAAATGTTATCTAAATTTGAAGGATTACAAATTATTACTAATGGTGTACTTACAGCATCCTTATTATCGGAATTCACAGATGCACAAATAAATATAATAGGTGGAACAGTTGTAAAAAAAAGGAACACTATTAATGGTGCCAAAGCATTTAATGATGCTTTAAATTATAATGCTGATATTTCATTTGTTTCATGCAGAGGATTCGATTTCAACAAAGGTGCTAGCGAAACTACCGAAGGAGAAGCACTTATTAAACAAGCTTTCAGAAAAAATTCTAAGCATTTAGTTTTATTAGTAACTGAAGATAAATATAATAATAAATACCTGCATAAAAGCTTATCATTACATGATATTGACACTATTGTCACTGATTATAATCTATCAAATGAAGACAAAAAATTATTTGAAAGAAACAATATTAGGATTATAAACTAAATAAAATATAAAGAGACCAAAACTAGGTCTCTTTTTGATTGTCTTTGAATATTGATGATAGATAGACTTTATATTGAGATATCTTGTGGGTTTATTACCTTTTTATCTCACATGTTTGGCTATCTCGTGAGTTTACTCCGCCTTTAACTCACTTCTTTCCTAATGTCGTGAGTTTATTACCTCTTTAACTCACATCTTTTACAATCTTGTGAGTTTATTACCTCTTTAACTCACATGTTCAGTGATCTCGTGAGTTTATTCCGACTTTAACTCACATCTTTCGCAATCTCGTGGGTTTATTCCGACTTTAACTCACATCTTTGGCCATCTCGTGAGTTTATTCCGACTTTAACTCACATCTTTGGCCATCTCGTGGGTTTATTCCGACTTTAACTCGCATCTTCGGCAATCTCGTGGGTTTATTTCGTCTTTAACTCACATCTTCGACCATCTCGTGTGTTTATTAACTCTTTAACTCACATCTTCAGCCATATCATATAACTACTACCTCTTTAACTCCCCGTACACGAAAAAAAATGAACTTAAATTAATAAGTTCAGTTTGTTCTATTATATCCTATGCCTTTTTTTACTTTTCTTCGGATAGTTTTTTATTTGAACGTTGTTGTAATAACATGGCTACTGCTCCAATGATAACAATGATTGCAATAACGCCTACGATTCCTAAGAATTTCGCGATATAACCGACTACAATTCCGACTGCTAAGAAGTCTGTGTCTGAGAATGTTGTTGATGCTGCTCCTAAATCACCCATGAATGGTAATAGTAATAATGGTAAGAATGTTACTAAGATACCATTTAATGCTGAACCTGCGATTGCACCTTTAATACCGCCTCTTGCATTACCGAACACACCTGCTGTTGCACCTAAGAAGAAGTGTGGGACAACGCCTGGTAATATAACGACACCACCAATTAAGAACATAATAAACATACCAATGACACCTGTAATGAAACTTACAAAGAATCCAATTAATACTGCATTTTGTGCATAAGGAAATACGATAGGACAGTCTAATGCTGGTTTCGTATTTGGTACAAGCTTTTCAGATATACCTTTAAATGCTGGTACAATTTCAGCTAAGATCAGTCTAACACCTGTTAAAATGATAAACACACCTGCAGCAAATGTCACACCTTGAATAACAGAGAAGACAATAAAGTTAGTGCCATCGCTTAATTCAGAATGAACGAAACTTGGACCTGCAAATAAGGCTGCTATAATATATAGAACAATCATTGTTAGTGAGATACTGATTGTACTTTCTCTTAAGAAACTGAGTCCTTTAGGGAAGTTAATATCTTCTGTTGATTTTGATTTCCCAGAAAATAATTTACCTACTTCTCCTGCTGCCCAATAACTGACCGTTCCAAAGTGACCAATTGCGACTTGATTAGAACCTGTAATTTTCTTCATTGTAGATTGACCAAGTGCTGGTAATACAGCCATAATTAATCCTAAAATAATGGATCCCATAACAACTGTCATCGTACCTGTAATGTTACCAACAGTTAGAAGAATCGCTAGAAACGCTGCCATATAAAATGTATGATGCCCAGTTAAGAAAATGTACTTCAAGTTCGTAAATCTTGCGATAAATATGTTCACAAGCATACCGAACATCATAATTAATGCTGCTGTTGTACCATAATCTTTCAGCGCAATAGATATAATAGCTTCGTTATTTGGCACGACCCCTTGAACACCAAATGCTTCTTGAAACATTTTCCCAAATGGTTCTAGTGAATTTGTTACAACGCCCGCCCCAGCACTTAAGACTAGGAAGCCGAGTATCGTTTTAATTGTGCCTGACGTAATGTCTGCTGCTGATTTCTTCTGTACAATTAAACCGATTAACGCGATAAGCGCTACGAGTATAGCTGGTTGACTAAATACATCTACAAAAAATCCTAAAATTGAATTCATGTTGGTGTCTCCCCTTTGCTTATAATATGTTCAATCCTTTTAATTTTTCTTCTAGTTTGCTTTGTAATTCTTCTTTGTCTAAAATGTTATCTAACACAACTACTTCACCTAAACGTTGCGCATTCTCTTCTAAGTCTCTTCCACAAATAAATATATCTGCCATATCTGGACTAGCTGTCATAATATCACTGTGTTCTACTTCAATATCAGATGGTGCTTGTAAGTTTTTCAAAGCTTCTTGTGCATTCATTTCTACCATGAAACTACTTCCTAAACCGTGTCCACATACTACTAAAATTTTCATATTAATCAGTCTCCTTAAATATATTGATAATTTCTGATTTACTGTTTGCGTCAATCAATGATTGAACTGTTTCTTTGTCGCTTAAAATAGTTGCTAATTTCCTTAAAATTTCAAGATGTGCTTCGTTATCAATTGCGCTTAAGACAAATATTAACGATGCATAATGGCTATTATCCGAGAAATTAATATGTTCATTTAATTTAAGTAAGCTTAACCCTACTTTATGAACATCATCATTCGGTCTTGCATGTGCAATCGCAATCTCTGGTGCAATAACAATGTATGGTCCCATATCATGCACACTTTGAATCATTGAATTGATATAAGCTTGATTAAAATAACCCACTTCCAATAACGGCTGAGCTGCAATTTGAATACTCTCTTCCCAATTGGATACTTTTTCTTTAATTTGAATGTGTTCTTCTTTTATAATCAAGGTCAAATTTAGACACTCTCCTCACTTTGGCTTGCTTTTTTTATGAGTTGTCGTATTACTGCTTTGTCGCCTTTCATTAATTCTGCCCTTGCGTCTTCATCCATAATGATTTGACTCAACTGACCAAGTGCATTCAAATGTATTTGTGGTTGGCTCGTCGCAAGTGTAATCACAACTTTTACAGGATCAAATCGATCATGACCGAAGTCTATGCCATCTTCGAAATGTGTAATAGACATGCTGACCGGTACATTTACATTTTCAAAATTCGAATGCAGTAAAGCAATATTCGGACCAATGACCATATACGGTCCAAATTTATCTAAATGCTTCATAATATCGGTACCATATTGAGCATTTACATGGTTTAAATTCACCAACATTTCAACACTCTTTTGGATAGCTTCATTTCTACTTCCAACTTTCACATGTGTTTCGATATGTTCTTCTGGAATGACGTCTTCTAAACTCGGACCGACCGTTTTGAAACTGGATATATATCGTTCTCTATAATCATTAATCATTTCATTGATCTTGTTTCTATCATCTTTATTCAAGAATGGTGATACTTCTATCGTAGGCACTGAAAAACCTTCTACTGGAACGGTCGACAGTATATAATCTACACCGTGAGATTTCAAAAAGCTTTCTGAAATGTCATATATTGAAAAGGCATCTAATATTTCTAACTCTGGGTAAATATTTTTTATTCGGCTTTTCAACAATTGTGATGTCCCAACGCCGGAACCACATAATAAGATGACTTTATTATGTGTCGTTTCCTCGTTAGACATTCGTTCTATTGAAGATGCAATATGAAGTGCTAAATATGCAATTTCATCTTCGTTAAATTTAACGTGATAGGCTTCTTCAAATATCCAAACTTGTTGTTTTATCGCTAAAACGACTTCATAATACTCTCGTAATATCTCTTGCTTTAGAGGATTCTCATGTTGCATATTGAATGACATGCGATGAATTGCCGGTTGTAAATGTGTGACAAGTCCTGTTATCAATTTATGATCATGCATAAGCGGAACACCTATTTGAGCGCTGATTTTTTGAATAAATAATTTAGATAGTTCCGTAATATTCTGTTGTGATTGTTCTTGATGATACTTGTTTACACGTGCACCTAATAAATGCAAAGTTATAAATGCCGCTTCACTTTTAGGAAATACGATATCAAATAACTTTTCTAACTCGGCAGTTATTTGAATGGCAATTTGAAATGCCTCTGTCTTTCGTAGCCGCTCATACTCTTCATCAGGGATTTCAAATACAAATTCTGCTTTGGCACGATGAATCGCAATAATAATGTGATATATTAAGCCATCAATACCAACTTGAACTAATTGAAAATCTTGATTATTAATGGTCGTAATCACAGCTCGTCGTATTTTCTCAAGCTCTTCTTTCGAGAATACTTCAATACCAATTTGTGCAGTAGATTTCTTAAAGTATTCATTCACCACATGCGCATACGCTTCTCTGAGTTGCTTTTCATTACCTTCAATTACAAAACCTTTATTCTTTTTATATTCAAGCATAAGGGCATACGTTTCTAACCAAGCTTGAACACTTTTCAAATCATCTACAACCGTTCGGCGTGATACATTTAACAAATCTGCTAAACTTTGAGAACTGATTGGATGTGTTGATTCAAATAATCTTAGAATAATCTGTTCTTTTCTTTCATTCTTGGAATAATGAATATCTAACTCAACATCGTTTGATGCCATGTAGCTTTCTTTATGTGATAATTTGACGCCTAAACTTTTATTTCTTTCAACATCAATATTCAATTTGTCTTTAAACGATTCGATATATTCTAAATCATATTGAATCGTACGTTCACTCACTTGAAATAAAGATGCTAATTCAGAAATCGTGACGAAGTTGTTCTCAGATGATAAATAAGACAATATATTTCTCTGTCGTTTACTCAGCAATCAAATAACCTCCCTGTATTTATTGTAAGCGTTTACTGATTGTTATAGATGTGTAATCTACTTCGTTATATAATCCGAAACATTTCACATCAATGCAACTGATTGCATTATTGCATAAAAAAACCACATAATCTGATTGTGGTCAGATTATGCGGATATTCATCAAATCAACTATTAAGTTTTACATACAATGCTATAATTGCGCACCATTTGTTGTAATAACATCTTTGTACCAGTCGAAAGAATCTTTTTTAGACCTATTACCTGTACCGTTACCATCGTCATCTTTATCTACATATATAAATCCGTAACGTTTACTCATTTCACTTGTAGACATAGATACTAAATCGATTGGGCCCCATGCTAAGTAACCCATTAAATCTACACCGTCTTGTACGGCTTTTTTCATTTCTTGTATATGTTTTTGTAAATAATCTATTCTATAAGTATCATGAATACTTCCATCTTCTTCGACAATATCTTTCGCACCTAATCCATTTTCTACGATGAATAATGGTTTATGATATCTATCCCAGAATTCATTTAGCACGATACGGAGTCCTATTGGATCTATTTGCCAACCCCAATCTGATGCTTCCAAGTATGGATTTTTCAAACTATTCATCAAGTTGCCTTCTGTTACTTCTCCTTCTTCACTGTTTGCGGATAGTAACGACATATAATAACTAAATGAAATGTAATCAATTGTATATGTTTTAAGTGTTTCTAAGTCACCATCTTCAATCTTTAATGAAAAATCATTTTCTTTTAAAAATTGTTTATAGTAGTTTGGATATTCTCCTAACGCGTGAACATCTGTATAAAGTAGATTCATTTGATCTTCTTGCATAGCTTTTAGTACATCTTCTGGATTACATGTATATGGATAATGTTTCATTCTCGCTAACATACAACCAATTTGAGCATCTGCATCAATTTCTCTAAGTGCTTTTGTTGCTAAACTAGATGCTAATAATTGATGATGTAACGCTTGATATGATGCTTCTGTCGGATTCTCTAATTTATCTGAAATGATACCGCCACCTGTGAATGGTGAAATATTAATAATATTGATTTCGTTAAATGTCATCCAATATTTAACTAAACCTTTATATCGATTAAACACCGTCTTAGCATAATGCTCGAAGTGTCCAACAACTGCGCGATCTACCCATCCATTATATCGCTCTGTTAAACCATATGGCGTTTCATAATGACTCAAAGTGACAACAGGTTCGATATTATATGATTTTAATGTTTTGAACACACTCTCATAAAATGCTAATCCTGCTTCATTTGGTTCTGCTTCATATCCTTTAGGAAAAATTCTAGACCAATGAATAGATAATCTAAATGCTTTAAATCCCATTTCAGCTAATAATTTAATATCTTCTTCATAACGGTGATAAAAATCAATGCCTTCTCTTTTAGGGAATCGACCGGTATGTTCACCACTCAACACTTTCTGAATATGTTCAGTTGTCACTTCCATATGATTATCTTTCGTTCTTTGATCTTTCGGAATATATTCTACAAAATCAGCACTTGATAAACCTTTACCATCTTCGTCAAATGCACCTTCAATTTGATTGGCTGCAGTTGCGCCACCCCATAAAAAGCCATCTTTAAATCCAGTGTTCGTCTCCATATTCATTACTCCTTTAATAGTTAATATTTAATAACTTAAGTCTTCACCATTTGTTTGAATCACTTTTTGATACCAATAGAATGAATCTTTACGTGTACGGTCTAAAGTACCATTACCTCGATTATCACGATCAACATAGATAAAGCCATAACGTTTTTTCATTTCTCCGCTTCCTGCTGAAACAAGGTCAATACAACCCCAAGATGTATAGCCTAATAATTCAACACCGTCTTTAACGGCTTCAATCATTTGATCTAAATGTTCACTTAAATATTTAATTCGATACTCATCATGAATCTTACCGTCTTCTGTCACTTCATCTTTCGCACCAAGTCCATTTTCTACGATAAATAATGGTTTTTGGTAGCGATCATAAATTTGATTCATTGTAACGCGTAAACCTACTGGGTCAATTTGCCAACCCCAATCAGAAGCTTCTAAGTAAGGATTTTTTAATGATGCAAATGCGTTGCCGGCACCTTTTTGTTTATTAACTTCTTCATCTCCACTTTCTAATCTGCTTGAATAGTATGAGAATGAAATAAAATCGACAGTATGTGCTTTTAATATATCTGCATCGCCTTGTTCTTGCTGAATGTCCACTCCTAATTCTTCAAACATACGCTTACTATAACTTGGATATTCACCTCTTGATTGCACGTCAATAAAGATATATTGTTCTCTATTTTTCTGAACTGCTGCTAACATATCTTGTGGATGACAAGTATTAGGATAAACCTCTCCAGCAGCTAACATACAACCAATTTGGAAATTTGGATTAATTTCTTTACCGACTTTAGTAGCGAGACTTGAACCAACTAATAAATGATGCGCAGCTTGATATTTAATTTGTTCAGCATTAGCTTCATCTTCAATAATGAGCCCACCACCAATATAAGGTATGTGTAAAATCATGTTGATCTCGTTATGTGTTAACCAATATTTCACTTTATCTTTGTAACGTTCAAATACAACTCGACTGTAGTTCACGAAGAAATCAATCGTTTTTCTGTTATACCATCCGCCGTATTCTTGAGCTAAATAAAGTGGTGTATCAAAATGATTTAATGTTACTAATGGTTCAATGTCGTACGCTTTTAAAGTGTCGAACACTTTATCATAAAAAGCTAAGCCTTGTTCATTCGGTTCAGCTTCGTCACCTTTAGGGAAAATTCTTGGCCAAGAAATAGACATTCTCAACACTTTATAACCCATTTCTGCAAATAATTTAATATCTTCTTCATAACGGTGATAAAAATCAATCGATTCATGACTTGGATAGTAATCAAATTCTTCTTTTAAACCTTTAGCTGGATTGAATAATGGAATTTGTCTTTCTTCTCCTGCTGGTAGAACATCCACTAAACTTAATCCTTTACCATCTACATCATAGGCACCTTCACATTGATTGGCTGCTACTGCGCCACCCCATAAGAAATCTTTACTTAAACTCATTTCAAATCCTCCTCTATAAAATAACCGTTAATATATGTTTACCTGTTTCAATCGTTTTGTGATCTTCAAGAACGACATCTTTTGCTAAATTAGAATTTGTAACAACAACTGGAATAACTGTATCGTATCCTTCTTGTTCAATTGCTTCTCTATCGAATTCAATTAAAGGTTGTCCGATTTCAACTGTTTCTCCTTGTGACACAAGCGCTTTAAAATATTTGCCTTCTAATTTAACTGTATCAATACCAATATGAATCAATACTTCTGCACCGTTGTCTGATTTTAATCCAATTGCATGACCAGTTGGGAATAAACTTTCGACAACACCGTTAAATGGTGCCACAACGACACTACTATCAGGTTCAATCGCAATACCTTTACCCATTGCTAAAGATGAAAAGACTGGATCTTGAATCGTTGTTAAATCTACAACATTACCTGATACTGGTGATTCTACTAATACATCATTTACGACTGCTTCTTGTGCTGTTTCTCCAGCGTCAGCACCTTTTTCGATTTTTGCTTCTTTCTTATCACTGTGTGTTAAATAACCGACAATTAAACCAATTAACAATGCTACACCTGTTGCGATGAGTGACATCCAGAATGCCATATCTAAACCTGCTTCACCAATAAATGTTGTATATCCGAAGATACCAAGTCCACCCATAAAGAACATTTTTGTGCCTGCCCAACCGACCATCGCACCAGTTATACCCGCCACAATACAACTATAAATAAATGGTTTCTTTCTAGGTAAAGTAATACCGTAAATAGCTGGCTCTGTTACGCCAAAGATTCCTGACACAAATGCTGGAATACTTAAAGATTTAAGTTGTTTATTCTTTGTTCTAAAGAATATACCTAACACAATACCTGTTTGTGCAAATGATGCTGCAAACGTTAAAGGTATAATAATATCGAAACCTGATGTTGAAATATTATTAATGGCAATCGCTACAAGTCCCCAATGTAAACCGAAGATAACAAGGACTTGCCAGAATGCGCCAACTAATAATCCGGCAAACAATGGACTAAAGTTATATAAACCTAATGCACCTGCACCTATTAAATTGGCTGCCCATGTAGAAATAGGTCCAATAATTAAGAATGTTAAAGGTACAATAATAATTAATGTAAAGAATGGTACTAAGAATGTCTTCACGACATCTGGAATAACTTTCTTCAAGAACTTCTCTAATATAGATGCAAAGAATACTGAGAACACAATTGGAATAACACTTTGTGTATAAGTCATTGATATGACTGGTATGCCTAAAAATGTTAAAGCACTTTCTGATTCAAAGAATGTGCCACTAAAGAGCATCGTAGCATTTTCATTACCTAACGCCATCGCACTTACAAGCGTTGGATAAACGAGTGCTGCACCTAATGCCATACCAATAAACTGATTAGACCCAAATTTCTTCGCTGCTGTTAAACCTAAGAATATTGGGAAGAAGTAGAATAATGCATCACCAATTGCATGCATGATTTGATATGTTCCCGACTTTTCAGTAAGCCAACCAACTGCTAAAAATAGTGCTGCGAAACCTTTAATCATCCCCGCTGCAGCTAGCACGCCTAAAATTGGTTGGAATATTCCTGAAATCAAATCAATAAAGCGATTAAATAATGATCCGTTACTTGATGAACTACTACTAGAAGTACCATCACTAATATTTGCTTCTTTGCGAACTGCATCATATACATCTGGAACATGATTACCAATTACAACTTGGTATTGGCCGCCCGACTCCATAACTGTCACAATACCTTCTTTATTCTTTAAATATTCTGTATCAGCTTTTCCCGTATCTTTCAGCTGAAATCTTAATCTCGTAATACAATGTGTTAAAGAATTAATATTTTCTTTGCCACCGACTTTCTCTACGATATCTTTTGCTAAAGCTTCATACTTCATTTAAATCCCTCCATTTCCATAGAAAAAACCCAGAATAATACATACGAATCCCAATGTTCGTTATGCATTACTCTGGGTTTTGCCTACTTAAAGTTACAATCCCAAACAGCAAATTCACTTGCCGTTTAAAGTAATTGTTTATTAATTTAAATTTATTATAACGCTTACATTTTATTTGTCAACGCTTTCATGAAGATTTTAATAATCTTGCGATATGTAAAATAAGATAAACACGTTCGTCATTAGATAAATCATGATTATAATTTCTTTTTAAAAAATCACCAATTTTATCGACACAACGGTTGGATTCACTGTATTTTTTCTGTAAAGATGCCAATAAAGATATATCCATCACTTCTTCTAAACTTTCAGAATTAATTAATCGTTGACTGAAGAATTTTAAATGTGTAATAAAACGTGCGTAACTTAATTCTTCTTCAGAAACATCTAAATTAAAGTGATATCTAACTAGATTCACAATACTCTGGGTGATTTTTGTAATTTCATAAACGTTTGAGATAGACTCGTTCATATTCGCATTGACGATATGCATCGCGATAAAACCAGATTCGTCTTTAGGCATATCAAGATTAAAATGTTTAGCTATCCTATCAATACCGAACAAACCAATTTTATATTCATCTGGATATAATCGCTTAATTTCATAAAGCAAAGGATTATTAATAACAGTACCTTCTTTATGACGTTTGATTGCATAATTAATATGATCCGTTAACGATATATAAATAGATTCAGACAATGGTTCTTTATAAAGTTTATTCGCTTCAACAATAATTTCCTGAGAAATTAGTAATACATCATCATCTAATTCTTTAATTAAAGTAAGCATTCTTTCTTGTTCATCACTCGTCATTCTAAAAATCTTATCAATTTTATCTTTCTCAATAGCCTGGCCATTCTTCTTCCCAAAAGCAATACCAGCCCCCATAACAATACGCTCTTCCCCATTAATCTTAGAAATCACAACATTGTTATTTAAGATTTTCGTAATCTTCACGACATTCACCCTTCCAATAAATGTACTGACTTTTCAATTAATTATCATTATAGCAAGAATTAAAAATAATGAAATAATTTATATAGTTATTTTAATTCATTTCTTATATTTTTTGAGAGTGGGAGGTTTGTGGCAGGTGGAGTTGTAGGGCTTTGGGGATATTATTGGGGGCGTTGTGAACACTTTCGCCCAAACTTGTTCGTAACGAGGGTGTTGTGAACACTTCTCACCAAACTTGTTCATAACGGGGGCGTTAGTTACAAAACTCGGTCGAAGTGTTACTGTGGACCGCTTTAATTACAAAACTCGGCCGAAGTGTTACTATGGCCGCTATAATTACAAAAGTCGCCTGAAGTGTTACTATGGGCAGCCTTAATTACAAAACTACTGAGAATTGTAATTACTGGGATCAGTATTTGCACTTCTTATCAAACTTGCTAATAACGGCACCAGTATTTGCACTTCTTATCAAAACTGCTAATAAAAAACGGGACATGCTCAATGTCCCGTTTCAAATCATTACTTTTACGCATGTGACCTCTTAAATCTTAAAGTATATTCTTTAAAAGTAATGAAGCATTTATTCTTCTCGTCATATAATTTATATTTCAGTGATTCTAAACTCTCTTTAATTGTTATGGTTGTTGCGTGATGTAAAGGTGGTGTCTTTTCGTGTGCTTGTTCTAATTGATAGTTTGGAATTCTTGGACTTAAATGATGAACATGATGGTATCCGATGTTCCCTGTCATCCATTGAAATACTTTCGGTAATTTATAATATGAACTGCCTTCTATAGCGGCTTTTACATAATCCCATTCTGATGATTCTTCGAAATATGAATCTTCAAATGTATGTTGAATATAAAATAACCAAATACCTAACATACCAGCAATGAACAACATTGGTAGAAATACAAGTACAAATGGAACTGCACCTACAATAAAGAAAATACCGACATAAAGAACTAGCAAGATTATATTATGCAACCATGTGTTACGTTTTTCTTTAGCTTTCGCATCTTTAGCATTCATTCTGTTTGAAATAAACATAAGGAATATTGGTCCTAAAATAAACATCACAAACGGATGTCTATACATTCTATATTTAAATTGAGTGAATTTTGAAGCTTCATGATATTCTTCAATAGTCATGACCCAAATATCACCAATACCACGCTTTTCTAAATTTCCGCTACTCGTATGATGGATAATATGCTCTCTTCTCCACTTTTCATATGGGAAGAATGTTAATAGACCAGTTATATTTCCTAACAAATCATTGTTCTTTTTCTTACTCAAAAATGATCCGTGGCAACAATCGTGAAAAATAATAAATGTTCTAATAATGAAACCGGATGCCAATACACCACATAGGATCGATAATGACCAATGTAATTGATAACTTACTAATCCACCAACAATAAGCGCAATTAATGGAATGATTGTGTTTATAATTTGAATTGTACTTTTCTTCAAGCTGTTATTTTCAAATGGTTTAACCATTTTTCGAAGTAACTTTTTCTTTTCTTTTTCGATGATTTACACTTCCTTTTTATTCAATAAATATAAAAAAAGAAGCACTTGAATGAATCAAGTACTTCCATCTCTATTAACCATGATAAAGCATATTTATAAGCTTTACAAACAAAAAACAAACCCAATAAAACGATTACTATACTACTAAAATTTATTTTATTATCATAATAAATTATAACTTGGTCATAACAGTTGATAACAATGACTTTTTTTTAAAAATTCATTTCTACTTTTTTGAAAGAAATATTATTTTGATGGTCATAATCCAATTGATAAATGTCAGGCATTTTCATGTTTTTCCAATCTTCATATGTAAATGATCCAGTTAATTCATTAAATAATACTGCTAAAGCTGTACCATGACCTGTTATGATCAAGTTACCTTCATATTGACTCAACACTTTTTGATAAGAAGGTACTATACGGTTTCTAACATCTTCAAGACTTTCTCCGTTTGGCAACTTATAATCTGTTTGACTCCATTGTCTTAAAGAAAATTCATCAAAATTTTCTACCCATTCACCTATTATTCGTTCTTTAAATGGTTCGATTTCTTTAATTTTAAGATTCAATTGCTCAGCAGTAGGTTTAATTGTATCAATTGTTCGTTTATAAGGACTTGATAATATATGATGAATATTTTTATATTGAAAGAATTCCGACATCTGCATTGCATACTGTTTACCTAATTCAGTAAGAGGTGCTGATTCATCCTCTTTTATACGAGTATCCCTTATAGAATGCCTCACAAAATAAATTGTTCTATTCAAAATTTCACCTCATTCTTTCCGTATACAAAAGACAAACCAAATTGTTATTCAATTTGATTTGTCTCTTGTTTAAGATATATCTTTTTAATCATTTTTCGATTTTTTACCACATAATATTTTTAACTGTTTCATCGTTTAATGCTTTTACGATTTCAGCTACTAATTTTACTGCGTTTAAGTAGTCTTCTTTATGAAGGATTGATACGTTTGAGTGCATATAACGTAATGGAACGCCGATTGAGATTGTTGGTGTACCTTCGTTTGCTACGTGAATACTACCTGCATCTGTTCCGCCACCTGTTATATTATCCCATTGAACATCAATGCCTTTTTCTTTTGCTACGTTTTTGATGAATTTTCTAAATCCAACGTGACCGATATTCGTACCGTCCATTAACAATACAAGTGGTCCGTTACCTAATTTCGTTTCGTGATCTTGACCTTTCATACCTGGTGTATCATAAGCAATACCTACGTCCACTGCGATAGATAAATCTGGCTTAATTTTGTTAGCAGCAACTTTCGCACCACGTAAACCAACTTCTTCTTGTACAGTTGCACCTGAAACTAAGTTAATACCAAGCTCATCGTTTTTAAGTTCGTTTAATACATCAACACTTAACGCACAACCGAATCTGTTGTCGAATGCTTTTGCTGTTAAGTAGTTACCGTCACCTAAAGTTTCGAACTCAGAATAAGGTGTTACCATATTGCCGATTTCAATGCCTAGACCTTCAACCGCTTCTTTATTATCAACACCTATATCAATAAACATCTCTTTAACGTCGACAGGTTTTTTACGTTCTTCTGGACTTAACACGTGTGGAGGTTTAGAACCAATAATACCTCTGATTTCTTTACCTTCATCTGTTGTAATCGTTACTTTTTGTGAAAGCATAACTTGGTTCCACCATCCACCGATTGTTGTGAATTTAATGTAACCATCATCATCGATACGCGTAACCATAAATCCTATTTCATCTAAGTGGCCCGCTATTAAAATTGTTTTAGAACCATTTTTAGCGTTCTTTTTACCGAAAATACCACCTAGATTATCTTCAATAATTTCATCACTTACAGGTTCTAAGTATTCTTTCATTTTAGCTTTAACATTATACTCAAATCCCGAAATACCATTAATATCTGTAAGTGTTTTTAATAATTTTACTGAATCTGCCACAAAAAATCCCCCTTAAAATTAATTAACACTTTTACTATATCATTCTATTTCCAAAATGTATCAAACAAAGGTTTAATTTAATTGATTTTTCAGTATTTTAAACAAATCATTTGAATGATCAATGACAATATCAAAATTTTCAAGAAGAGGATGCATAAATAATTCAAATTGAATACGTCTTTCATCTTGAGATGCCTTTAAAAATTCTATATCTATTCCTCTTACATGAACATCACGGTCAAATCTTCTTTTCAGCTCAGTTTCATTATCCGTATAAATGTAGATAGATAAATCAACCCATTTGGAATCTATAAATGTAGTAGTCATACCTTCTAAGATTGTTACTTTCTTTGTCGCATCTAAACGTTCAGATTGTTGCCATGGTGTTTCAATCGTCATGATATCTATACCATTATGTAAAGCACGTATATCGCGTTCTAGAATACCAACATTATGCGCTTCAGGCATACAAGCAGTTACTTTCGCTTCATGCTCTACACCGTTATACATATATTTCGCCTTTGTATGTTTTCTTAAATTCGAATTTACTATATAAGTATCTGTGCTAATCAAGTTGTAGTCTTTAGGGTCTAGACATTGTATTAATTCCTGACAAAATGTACTTTTTCCTGAACCACCATGTCCACCAATTCTAATCATGATTTGATGGTTAGAACGCTTAATAAATTCCACGATTTCTTCAATCACAGCATTCATATTTTCATTACCTTTACTCATCATTTAACCCTTTGCCGTCCAATATATGATCAATATATTTTTCTACTCGACTAACGCGTGTTTCCGGACGCTTTGCTTGACTAATATAGTAAATATATTGGCGTTGTCTTCCTGGCGTCAAATTATAAAAAGCTTCTTTTAAGTTACTATTATGATCTAGTTGTTCTTGTAGTTCAACTGGCATTTCATATTCTTCTGTTTTCTTTAATTCTACTTTAGCACATGACTTTTCAAGCTCGATTGCTTCTTCAACATATGCTTTAACAATATCTCGTTGTTCTTTTATTTGATCTACATTGGTGAATCTCAATTGTCTTGCTGCTTGAACATTTTTCGTTTGTTGAATGAGTAATTTTTCAGGATCTTTAAGTAATGAACCTTTATGAAATAAAAGTGCACAATATTCTTTAAATCCATGTATCAATACAACATTTTTACCTTTCAATGTATAACATGGGTGCATCCATTTATAATCTTCTTCTAAATCACATTCATGTATAATTTCTCTTAATAGTTCAAATTCATCTTTCCACTTTTTTTCACGTTGCATAAAAGCTTCAACTTTAAGGTTTTTCTCCATTTTTTCACTCCTCAATATTATTACCTGAATGATTTTAATTTATTATATACTAAATGATTAAAAAAGAGCAGATATCCTTAAATCTAAGAAATTTCTGCTCTACTTTGTGCCTAATGTATTAATTTTCGTCTACTTTTATCATACTTTTGTTCGTATCATGATAAATTTCATCATTCATTTCTTGCATTTTACGTTCTACATTTGTTATTTCTATTGAACATTCTTTTAACTTTTCTTCATATTGTTCTGTAGATACATGGGAATTCTTATATCTTAATTTATGTTCTAAACTCGCCCACATATCCATTCCAATTGTTCGAATTTGAATTTCAACAGGTATTACTTGAACACTTTCTGCTAAAAATACTGGAATAGATACAACTAAATGTAAACTTTTATATCCATTCATTTTAGGATTTTCTATATAGTCTTTTCTTTTTAATAATTTTACGTCAGCTTGTCTAAGTAATAATTTTTCAATTGTATAGACATCTTCTAGATAATTACAAATAACTCTTATTCCCGCGATATCTTGAATATTCTCTTTTGCTGAGTTCGCATTTAAAGGAAATCCTTTTCGTCTTAATTTCTTAATGAGACTTGGAAATTCTTTAACACGCTTTTCCATATGATGAATTGGATTATGTTTATAAGCAACTTGGAATTCATCGTCCAATATTTTCAACTTTGTCCCGATTTCTTCTAATGCTGCAGCATATTGATGTTGTAGTTCTACAAAATTAAACAACTCTTCTAGCGCTTGTTCAGAAGACTGCGCATATTCAATTTCACCTAAATTACTCGTAAATTCCTTCTTTAATTCTGCTAAATTGATTGTTGGTTTTCTTTCTATATACATAGATATGCTCCCTTATATTTTTAAATAAAAAATATATATCATTTCAGCTAATTATATCATTTAAAAGTTTGCGATTAAAGAAAGTCGATATACGATATATTGTTCTTAAACAGATATAAGACAAAGAAAAACGTGCAAGGCTCGTAAGCCTTGCACGCTTATAAATAGTAATTCAATTATCATTCTACTTCAATTCTGGCCAGTATTCTTTATTTGCTTCAATGAGGTCATCTAATATATTTTTAGCTACTGATGCACTCGGAACTGTGCGAGATAACGTTAGTGCTTGCCATAGTTTTTGATAAGATTGTTCTTCATAAGCTTCAACTGTTAATTTCTCAACACCCACTTGTTGTTCCATTAAACTTTTTTGGAATCTTGGTATTTCACCAACTGATAAAGGTTCTGGTCCTTCGCTACCAACTAAACATGGAATTTCAACCATCGCTGTTGGTTCAAAGTTTGAAATGGCACCTTTATTCTCAACAATCATTAACATTCTTTCTTTCGTATTAAAAGCAATGGCTCTTGCTAAGTCTACGATATAAGATGCATGTTCATCTATTGTTAATTCCGTTCCTTCAGCAGTACCTTGATCAATGATTTTTTGACATTCACCGAACACAAATTTTTCTCGTCCTGCCATCACTTCATTCGCTCTTGTATAGTCCTTATTTGAATGTTCCACAACATAATCAGGGAAGAAGTAATATTTTAAATATGTGTTAGGTAACGTATCTTTATCAATCGCTTGTACATCACGCGCTTTCTTGAACGTATCATTCCAACTAGCTTCTTGTTCAATATCACTGCCCGTGTCAGTCGAATACCCAAATTGTTCAACATGTTTAATGATACTTGGCATTAAATCGTTACCTGACTTATCTCTAATATCTGTCCACCAACCGAAGTGATTCAAACCATAATATTTAACAACCATTTCTTTTCTAGATTTTAGCCCAATATTTGTTGCCATTAGTTCTTCAATACCAATAGGCATATCGCAAATATTTAAAATTTTAGAATGAGGTCTTAATTTTCGAGTTGCTTCAGCTACAATTGCAGCAGGATTTGAATAATTTAGCATCCAAGCATCTGGTGAATATTGTTCCATGTAATCTACAATTTCTAGTACGCCTGTAATAGAACGCATACCATATGATATACCACCAGGTCCACATGTTTCTTGCCCAACGACACCGTGTTTCAATGGAATTTTCTCATCTTGTTCTCTCATCGCATATTTACCAACACGTATGTGTGCCATAACGAAATCTACATTTTCAAAAGCTGTTTTAGGGTCCGTACTCGCCTGTAACTTAACACCAGGCGCTCTTTCATGAAGTAATATTTCACAAGCATCCGCAATGGTTTGTTGTCTATCACCATCATTGTCGTATAGTTTAATCGTATCAATCGGAAAATCTTCTAAATGATCCAGTAACATTAATATAATGCCTGGCGTAAATGTACTTCCGCCACCTGCTATTGTTATGTTAAATTTCTTCATTATTTATGACCTCCATATTTTTATATCATCGTTTCAAATGAATCTCTTACTTGAGGTACACTAAGTCCCACAATTACTTGAACATTTGTACCACTTTTCGCTACACCATGTGCCATTTGATTATGTGTGAAATAGTCGTTATCTTTCACTAAACTTGGATCTTTAACCGTTACTCTTAATCGTGTCGCACAATTTGTAACGTCTTTAATATTGTCTTTACCACCTAATCCTTCTAAGAAATAAATAGCTTTCGTATCATATTCTGATGCATTGTCATCCATTTGTGTATCAGCACTTGCTTTCTTAGACTTATAATCTTGTTTCGTATAAAGCTTAGCATCGCCATCATCAGGTACACGTCCAGGTAATGGTACATTAAACTTCTCAATAATAAACTTAAATACAAAGAAGTAAATCACAACAAAGATGATACCAATGATAAATTGTGCAACGTAAGTCATACCGTGGTTAGAGAATAATGGAATCCAGTTTATTGCCGCGATTTCTATCGCGCCACCACCTTGAATACCTACTACTCCAAATAGGTACATAATTGTAACCATTGTTGCACCTAATAATGCATGAATTAAGAATAAGTAAGGTGCGATAAATAAGAATGTAAATTCTAATGGTTCTGTAATACCTGCGAAAATTGCTGTTAATCCAGCTGGCAATACTAATGCCAATACTTTTTTCTTGTTCTCTTTTGGTGTTGAAGCGTACATTGCTAACGCAATACCTAAACAACCAAATATTTTAATGTTACCTTGTAACAAGAATCCATATGGATAAAGTTCTTTAAGAGATTTAGCAGAATTAGAGAATTCTGTTAAGTGTTGAATCCAATAAGGTTTCAGTCCACCATTGACCGCTGCAGGTCCATATTCAAATGGTGTGTATATGAAATGATGTAATCCTGTAGGAATCAATATTCTTTCTAAGAAGTGGAATAGCCAAACTCCTACAAATCCTGATTTCAACATGACACCTTGTAATGAACCGATACCTGCTTGAACTGTTGGCCATACCGCACATACGATAAAAGCGATTGGGATCATAACAAAGAATCCAATGATAACAACGTATGGTAGACCTTGAAAAATTCCGACCATTTCAGGTAATTTCTTATCATAGAAACGATTATGTATCCAAATAACGATTGCTGATATGAAGATTGCACCAATGATACTTGTGTCTAATGTTGGAATACCAGCTATTTCTTTTACGCCCGTTAAATTTTCAACACCCTTTGATAAATCTACTCCGAACGTCTTTGGCCAAAGGGTTAAAATTGCATTAATAAAATTGTTAAATACTAAATAAATCATTAAAGCTGCTAGTGTTGCTCTACCTTGAGCTTTTTTAGCAAGTGAGATTGGAAGTCCAATCACAAACGCTAGTTCCATATGGTTGAATATTGTCCAACCACCCGCTTCAATTAAACTCCAAATTTTAAACCACATTGTGCCATCTTCAGCTATTGAACCCATAATATTTGGATTTTTAAATAATGTTGCAAATCCTACAACAATACCGAAAAATGCAAATAGTAATACCGGAACAATCATAGCACTACCAAATCGTTTAATTGCATTCATATTTTAACCCCTTTTCCTCATCAATTTATCTCCACAATATAGGAAGCGCTTACATTTGCCAATAGGTTTGACGTAAATAGAAATCACATAGTAAACTTAGATTATATTTTCATAACATGAAAATTTTTTCACTTCGAATGGAGGATTATAATGGTTTTGGATAAACTGATTAATGAACATTATCAACAACTTAATGACAACGATATACATATCATACAAATGATTAATCAAAATATTCACTTGATTCATCGATTAAAAATACAAGAAATAGCCGATATATCACACACTTCAATTTCTTCTATTCACCGACTCGCTCGTAAACTTGGCTTTGATGGTTATAGTGATTTTAAAGCATACATTAAATTAAATAGACAAACATCTAACCCATCGACAGATATCATTGAAAGTTTAGAGCAAGATTTACAACAAACTATGAAACATTTAAAAATGATCGACTATGACTATATAAGTGAACAAATCAATCAAGCGCCTTACATCTACATATATGGTACAGGTGTCGCTCAACTAAACGTCGCACGTGATGCTCAACGACACTTTCTTTCTATCAATAAAAGAGTAATGGTTATTAATGACGAGAATGAACTTAAAATCGCTATGAATCAAATGAATAAAGACGATTTAATTTTCATCATTTCATTATCAGGCGAAACATCACACTTAAGAGAGAACGTCGAAATTATGCATACACGAAATATTAGTTATATTTCTATTACAACATTGAAAGATAACTATTTAGCTCAGAATGCGAGCTACAATATATACGTTAATAGTTCACCGATAGAATTATTTAACCAAACTTCTTATTCCAGCTTCTTACCGTATCACATTGCTTTTGAAGTCATCGTACGTAAATTCAGTGAATGGAAACTTGCGCATTAGGGTATAATTATCATATAAACGATGAAAAGTTCTATAGGAGGTTACATCATGAATAAAGTATTCATAACTGGAGAAATTCCAACAGAAGGATTAGAAATGTTACAAGAACATTTTGAAGTAGAAGTCTTTGAAGGGGATCAATTAATTACGAAAGATACTTTACTTCAAAAAGTAACAGATGTAGAGGCGATTATTAGTCCACTATCTACAAATATCGATAAAGAAATTATTGATCAAGCACCAAACTTAAAAATCATTGCAAATTATGGTGCTGGTTTCAATAACATTGACGTTAAATATGCGAGAGAAAAAGGGATTGATGTTACAAATACACCGAAAGCTTCAACAAATGCTACAGCAGATTTAACGATTGGTATATTACTTGCCGTATCTAGAAGAATTGCTGAAGGCGACCAGCTTTGTAGAACAACAGGATTCAACGGTTGGGCACCATTATTCTTTAGAGGTAGGGAAGTCTCCGGTAAGACTATCGGCATAGTTGGGCTTGGTGAAATAGGTTCTGCTGTTGCTAGACGTGCCAAAGGTTTCGACATGAACATCCTATATACCGGACCACA
This sequence comes from Mammaliicoccus sp. P-M58, assembly GCF_022386165.1. NCBI lineage: Bacteria > Bacillati > Bacillota > Bacilli > Caryophanales > Staphylococcaceae > Mammaliicoccus > Mammaliicoccus sp. P-M58. The sequence continues at coordinate 177,377 of NZ_JAJNJI010000005.1, read as the reverse complement.
TAGAAAGCCAGAACAAGAAGCTTCATTAGGGGCTACTTATGTCAGTCTTGATGAGATGTTAGAACAAGCAGATTTCATTACAATTAATGCTGCCTATTCTGATGATTTACATCATTTATTCAATAAAGAAACATTTGAAAAAATGAAAGATACAGCATATATTATTAACGCATCTCGTGGACCTATTGTAGATGAACAAGCTTTAGTTGAAGCTCTACAATCTAAAACAATCGAAGGTGCTGCATTAGATGTATTTGAATTCGAACCAGAAATTACAGATGCACTTAAAACAATGGACAATGTCGTGATAACACCACACATCGGAAATGCTACATTTGAAGCACGTGATGAAATGGCAAGAATCGTCGCTAATAATACAATTAAGAAACTACAAGGTGATACACCGGACTATATTGTGAACAAATAATAAAATCAATCCTCGTACTCATTTTAAGAGTCCGAGGATTTTCTTTTATTTAACAAGTTTTCTTTATCGATGATCGTTCTTAATTTATAAATACTTTCTTTAATATCATGTTCATCAATATATGAATAAGAAAATCTTAAACTATGCTTTTCTTTTTCTGAATATATCTCCCCTGGATGAATGAGCAATCCTTCCTCTAAAGCCAGTTTAAATAACCTTTTTAAATCAATACTTTCATTAAATCTGAACCAAATATAGAAAGATCCTTCTACTTTAGACCACCTACCAATATCTGAGAAAGATTCTGTTAAAGCATCTTCCATCATATCTTTGCGTCTTTTTAAATTGCGTTTAATTTCTTCAATATGCGCTTCATGGTAATGTGCCAACCATTTAGTAGCAATAAATTGAGAAATCGAACTTGCACCATAGTCATTTTGCATTTTTAAGTCTGCTAAATGATTAATGACCCGTTCGTTACCAATTAACCATCCAATTCTAAGACCTGGACTAACTGTTTTAGATAGACTTCCTAAATACAGCACATTATGACTTGTATCAAGCTCTTTCATAGATTTAGGAATCGAACCTTCAAACCACAGCTCACTATAAATATCATCTTCCACAACAGGTATACCCTTTGCTTTACACTGTTCAAGAATTTGTTCCTTTTCTTTCAATGTATATGTGTGTGATGTAGGATTATGCAAAATAGGATTACAATAAAATATACTATTACTGTAATCTTCATCTTCTTTAAAAATCGCATGAATATTATTCCTTATATAATCAATTGATAAAGGTATCATTTTGGAATGGATTTTGTGCCAAGTTCTAATTGAATTAATATAAGAAGGTGTTTCAACGATAATTTTTGATTTGGGGATTAATAATCCATCAGCTATCAATTTCAGACCTTGTAACGCTCCAGAAGTAATACAAATTTCTTCTACACTACACTCAATCCCTCTTTTTTTAACAAGTTCTTTAACTTGTTGTCTCAACTGAATATTTCCTTTAGGTGCTTCATAATTTGAAGTCAATTGACGACTTAAATCTTTAGAAATAATTTCATGAAATGCATCATTAGGTATTAATTTTGGCGAAAGTTCGCCCGTCCCTAATCTCACCATATCAGGTATAAATTCGCATCTATTAATTTCTCTAATATAATATTGGTTGTTCTGGTTAATACTATTCCCTATATAATCTTGCCAATTTAAATTATTACTCACATACTCATTCCATTTATTTTTCGAAACGTATATCCCTTTTCTTTCTTTACTTTCAAGCACGCCGTAACTTTTCAAAATATCAATAACATGTACAATTGTTGATCTATTTACACCATACTTTTGTGTTAAAGCTCTTTGCGAAGGTATTTTCATACCAACTTCTAATTGACCATTATTAATATCTCTTAACATATCATCTATAATTTTTTGGTAGATAGGTTTTTCCATCAATGTAACTCCAATCTGGTTGGGCATGAATTTAATACTGGATGATTTCATTGTAGCTTATTTCTTTTATACTATACAAAAAGGAGGTTCAATCAAATGTTTCAAGCAGTCATCCACGGTCTTTTATTAGCACTCGGTTTAATTTTACCATTAGGTGCTCAAAATATATTTGTTTTTAATCAAGGTGCAAATCATAAAAGCTTAAATAAAGCTTTACCCGTTGTTATTACAGCTGGTCTATGTGACACATTACTCATATTACTTGCAGTGTTTGGTGTATCACTCATCTTAAATCACTATCCATCACTGCAATTAATCATATATATCGTCGGATTAATTTTTCTATTGTATATGGCTTGGACGTTATGGAACGAAAAATCATCAAGCAATGGCTCAGACTTAGCAATATCAGCTAAAAAACAAATCAGCTTTGCACTATCAGTATCATTACTGAATCCACACGCCATTATGGATACAGTCGGTGTTATCGGTACAAGTGCATCACTATATTCAGGGTATGAAAAAGTCGGATTCACAGCTGCAACGATTTTTATCTCTTGGTTCTGGTTCTTCGGACTCGCTATAGGCGGTAAACAAGTTGGTATGTTTGATAAATCAGGTAAATTTATCATCATCTTGAATAGAGTATCAAGTATTATCATCTTATTCGTCGCAGCACTCATTATTAAAAATATAATCAATATGTAGAATGAGGTAAAAATGGTTTGATTGGGATTTAAGTTGGATTTTGGGGCGCTAACAATCTTGTTTTCGACTCTTGAGCGTTAGAAGCAAGTGCACATCTCTCATCTCAATATTTTAAATTACAAAAAGCTAGGACGATTGATTATTCACGTCCTAGCTTCTTACTTATATTGTATTTTATTAACTATGCTTTGCCGTTGGATTGGCATTTATAAATAATTGATTCGACAGTTTGTTCGATTGCTTTTTTACTTGGGTTCAAGATTTGCTGTGGATTAAATAAACTCGTATCATTAGTTAATACTTCTCTAAGTTCATTACTCCACGCAATATTAATTTCGGTATTAAAATTAATTTTTGCGTGACCTAATTTTATGGCTTTTACTAAATCTTCGTCTGATATACCTGATGCACCATGTAATACTAAAGGTATATCAATCGTTTCTTGAATTTCTTTCATTTCTTCAAATCCTAAATTAGGTTCACCTTTATATTTACCGTGTACTGACCCGAGTGCTGGTGCCAATGTGTCTATATGTGCTTTTTGTGCTATGTTTATACAATCATCTAACTTCGCATATTGTACATTTCCTATGAAACCGTCTTCGTTTCCACCAATTGCTCCAACTTCACCTTCTACAATCACATTATTTTTATGTGCATAATCTACTACTTGTTTGGTAAGTTCTATATTTTCTTCAATTGGTAATTTAGACCCATCAAACATAACTGAATCATAACCAGCATCTACTGCTTTCTTACATCCTTCAACAGTTAAACCGTGATCTAGATGTATAATTACTGGTACTGTTATATTCATTGACTCTATTTTATTTCTGATTGTTTTACAGATAAAATCATACCCACCTAAAAAGTCTATAATTTTATCTGTCGTTCCTAAAATAATGGGGGAACGTGTTTTCTCAGCAATTTTTAAAATACATTCAATCCATATTAATCCGTTAACATTAATTTGTGGAATAGCATAATGTTCTGTCTTTGCTTTGTGTATAAATGTATTCATTCTATAACGTTCCACCTTCCTTTTTTAAAGTGTCTTTGATTGTTTATTTACTAATGACTTAGGTTCATTCGAAAGTAGCGACTCTTTACATTTCACAGCAATTTCTTGAGCTTTATAGCCGTCTTCTATTGAGCAAATTACATCAGTGTCATTTAAGATAGCTTCAATAAATCCATCCATTTCTACTTTATAAGCGTCACTATAACGTTCTAAGAAGAAATATGGCGGATTGTCTTTAGATATTCCTTCAGCTCGATGATAATTTAATGTTGTCGTTTGTTCATTACCTACATCAATTGCACCTTTATCACCTAATACTTCAACTCGTTGATCATATCCATATACACTTCTTCTACAGTTTTCAATCATGGCCATTGAGCCATTTTCAAATTTAAGGGTTACAAGTGCTGTATCGATATCATCATATTGAGCAATGTCTGGATTTACCAGCGCTCCACCAGTTGCATACACTTCTGTGATTTCAGATTGCATTAAATATCTTGCCATATCAAAGTCATGAATCATCATATCCATGAAAAGTCCACCTGAGCGTTTAATATATTCTACTGGTGGTGGCTCTGGATCTCTTGAAGTAATCCTTAATGTTTGAATATTACCAAGTTCACCTTTATTTAAAATATCTCTCAACTCTTTGAAGTTTTTATCAAAACGTCTATTAAAGCCCATTTGCAGTTTCACATTTGCTTCTTTTACCGCTTCTAATGCAATTTTCGCTTCATCAATAGATAAACTAATCGGTTTCTCGCAGAAGATATGCTTTCCTTTTGCACAAGCTTCTTTAATGATATCTACATGCGTATCTGTAGGCGAACATATTACTACTACATCTACCTCAGGATCATTAATAATATCCATATGGTCCTTAGTTTTATTTTCTATTCCTGCTTTTTTGATCCAATCTTCCATCTTGTCGCAATATAAGTCTGAAATCCACTTAATCTTTACATCTTTATGTGTTCTTAAATAGTTTATATGTAATTGGCCAATTCTACCTGCTCCAATTACGCCGAATGTTAGTGTCATATCTTTCTTCCTCCTATGCTAATCCAAGTGGTGAGAATAATACGTATGTGCCAATAACTACAAATATGATAATACCACCTACTAAATATCTATATTTCCATGGTGTGATATCTACTTTTGCGTAATTTACACTGAAATCAAACTCATCAGATGGTTTCCATTTATTGAATAACATCACTATAAGTAAATCTACAAAGAAAAGTACACTTAATACATATAAGAAATGTATTTCTGTAATCAAAATTTTTGAAAGCGCATACAATAAAATGTGTAAAATAAACATCACTTTAGCACCAAGCTGTGATGTACGTTTAACAAAAAATCCTACAAGTACAAGTACCAAAAGTGGCATATTATAAATACCATTAAACTCTTGTACAACTGCATATAAACCTTGTGGGAACAATGAAATCATTGGTGCAATTATTACAACAATTACACCTACTAGTACTGTAACCAACCTTCCAATTCTTGATACTTGTTTATTGTTTGCTTCTTTATTGATAATTGATTTATAAAAGTCTAGTGAGAACAATGTTGCTGTACTATTTAAAGATCCAACAAATGAACTTAGAATAGCACCAAAAATAACTGCTCCAAATAAACCATATGCCCATTCCGGTAATACTTCATTAACAAGCATTGGATAAGCATTATCAGGATTTGTAACTTTATCTCCTAACATATTGAATGCCAACACACCTGGAAATACTAAGAATAAAGCACCAAAAATTTTAAATGTACCAACATACATAGCACCTTTTTGTGCTTCTTTTAAACTTTTACCAGCAAGTGCTTTTTGAACAATCATTTGGTTAGTACACCAGAAGAATAAATTGTTGAAGAACATACCAAAGAATAACGTTGGCCATGGTACTATTTTAGAATCAATTGCACCTAGTGAATTAAGCTTTTCTGGCGTGTTCTGAACGACTTTATCAAATCCATGTAAGAAGCTTCCATCTCCGAAAATAATGAGTCCTAATGTTGGTATAGCAAGTCCACCTACAATTAAACCGACACCATAGATAGAATCACTATGTGCACTTAAAGATAACCCGCCTATGAACAAATATATAATTCCTACAAGACCTATGACTGTTGATATTAAAATAACTGCAGTCATATCACTTATATTTAACATTTCACTTACGTTGAAAATTTTATTAAATACAAGTGCACCAGAATATAATACAACTGGTAAGAATGAAACTACATAAGTAAATATGAATAATAAAGATACGAGTCGTTTCGTGAATGTATCAAATCTCATTTCAATAAAATCTGATATTGTATCAACACCATACCTAAAATATCTAGGTAAAAATACAAGTGCTAGTATAACAATGGCTACTGATGATGTTACTTCCCATGCCATAACTTCCATACCCGCAACGAAACTTTGACCATTTTGACCAACTATTTGTTCTGTAGATAAATTGGTCATGATAATTGTAGAAGCAATTGTAAAACCTGTTAAACTTCTACCACCCATAAAGAAACCGTCAGAATTTTGAGTATCAATCTTTCTACTCCGTAAGTAAGCATATACACCTACACATATAACAACTAAAATAAACGAAATTGCTGCAAACATACTCATGATAATTCTCTCCCTTTAGGAGTCCTTAACTCCTATACCATTTTGTTTAAAATTTTATTGATATTGTGCTATATATTCTTTTGCTTTTTTAGCATATATAAATGGATTTGCAATCGCTGGATCTTGTTCAGCTTCAACCACAATCCATCCGCTGTAATCAGATTTATAAATTAAATCTAAGATAGGTTTAAAATCTATTACACCGTCTCCAGGTACTGTGAACATACCTTTTTTCACACCATCCAAGAAGCAACTACATTCTTTATCTACAGCTTCTTTAACATCTTGTCTAACATCTTTAAAGTGAATATGTTTTATCCTATCTTCATGTCTTTCAAATATGTCTATCGGGTTTTCACCAGAAAGGACAAGGTGTCCTGTATCAAATAAGAGAGAAACATTATCTTTGTTTGTTCTTTCCATTAATTCATCTATTTCTTTTGTCGTTTGTACACCTGTACCCATATGATGGTGGTATACGATTTCCATATCTTTTTCGTGTGCTAATTGCCCTAACTTCTCTAAACCATCTACTAATAATTGCCATTCTTGTTCTGTAAATATAGGTTTTTCTTTAAATAATGCTTTAGTTAAATCCCCTTGAATACTATTGCCTTGTTCTGAAACAACAATAACTTTTGCGCCTAATGCATGTAAAAAATCTCTATGTTTTATAAACGCTTCTTCTGTTACTTCATATGGTTCCGAAGTTAAATATAAACTCAACCATGCACTTGCGACAGATAGTCCTCTTGGTTCCAAATATGATTTCAAAACTTCAGGATCTTTCGGGTACTTGTTACCAATTTCTGTACCTTCATACCCAGAGAGTGCCATTTCACTAATACATTGTTCAAATGAATTTTCACGTCCTAGTTCGGGCATATCATCATTTGTCCAAGCTATCGGTGCACATGCGTATCGAATACTTCTAGTCATTTACTTCACCTCATAACGTAATGATTGTTTTCTTCTCATAAGATTCTTGCATTGCAATTGCAACTTCTGTACTTTTTAATCCATCAATACCTGTTATTGATGAAGGAACATTATTATTGATAGATTCTATAAATGCATTAATTTCATTAATAAATGCTAATTTAAAGCGTTCAGGAAAATGACCTGAAGTTGGTCTAACGACACCGTTTTTGTCATAAACTGTAACTAAGTTTTTCTCAGGTGCATTTCCGATTCTTATCATACCTTCAGTTCCTATAATTTCTGTTTCAACATGATATCCATGTTGTGCATTTCTTCCGGCTAATAAGTATGCGATTGTGCCATCTTCTAATTCTGCCAGACATGCACCTGTTTCCAATTCTTCACATTCGGTTAATTCAGGTGCTGCTATGTTATTACCTAGTGAATAAACAGTTTTAAATTCTGAACCTGTAAACCAACGTACAAGATCAATATCATGAATCGACATATCTAAAAATATGCCACCACTTGCACTGTTCTTCGCAAATTGTATAAAGCTATCTAACCCTGCACTAGGATCAATTCCATAACATCTCATTGCTGTAATTTTGCCTAATTCACCATTTTGAACAACGTCTTTAGCAAATTGATAAGAATCATCAAATCTACGCATAAAACCTAACTGAAACACTTTGTCTGAGTGACTATTTATTTTTTCAACAACTTGTTTGATATTATCTAACTCAAGTCCAATAGGTTTTTCTGAAAAGACATGCAAACCTTTATCTAATGCTTGTGAAATTTGAACTGCATGAAATCCACTCGGTGAAACAATTACAACTGCCTCAAGCTCGTCGTTTTCTATCATCTCTGAATAGGATGTATAACAATTTTTTACTCCTAATTCTTCTTTGGCATATGCTAATTCTTGCTCAACAACACTTGCAACAGCGAATAATTCTGCACCCTTTACATGGTTAACAATGTTTTCTGCATGCACTTTTCCTAATCTACCTAGACCAACTTGACCAATTTTTATTTTTGCCATGTTATGAATCTCCTCTTTAATATTGTTTTGCTTTTTTCAAAGCTTGAACCTTTTCTTGATAGGATGTATTTATATTTGGTTTTTCACTATGTTCGGATACACCAACATTCCAGAATGATTCATATCCGTCAGTCATCGTTTTAGGTAAAGTCTTTATTTCTATTAATGTTGATTTTGTTTCTTTTTTAGCATCTTTAATTGCATCTTCTAACGCTTGAAGACTATTAACTTTGTATGAAACTGCACCATATCCTTCTGCAATTTTCTTATAATCTACATTCATGACTTCACCGTTATAATCATTAAATTCAGTACAGAAACTTTCACTACCATTACCCATCTGTAAATTGTTGATACAACCAAATCCACTGTTATCAAATAATACAATGTTGATTTTATAGTTATATTGCAATGCTGTTACTAATTCAGCATGTAACATTAAGAAACTTCCATCACCAACTAATGCATATACTTCTTTTTGGGGATTTGCTATTTTTGTACCAAGTGCAGCTGCAATTTCGTACCCCATAGTAGAATAACCATATTCCATATTGTAAGTATTAAATATATCGGTCTCCCACAATCTTTCTAAGTCTCCTGGTAAAGATCCAGCAGCGGCAACGATTATTGCATCATTATCAATTGTTTCATTAACTTTAATAACCGCATTTGTTTGTGGTAATTCCGTTTGTAATGCTTCAACGTATTGATTAAGTTTTTCTTTACTAAAATGACCTGATATTTCAGCTTCAAAATTATTTTTATTAATATCTACATGAGATAATCTTTCTCTTTCTTCTGACCATTTATTTTTTAAATCCTTTACTTCATCTAATGTATTAAATTGACATTCACTTAATGCTTTATCCAATAAACTAATTGATATTTTTGCGTCTCCAACTACTTGTATCGCATCTAATTTATAAGCATCGACTCTATTAACATTAATGTTTATAAATTTCGCATTTTCAAAGTTAGCTACTGTCTTTGAGCTAGTTGTAAAGTCTGAATACCTTGTACCAATACCAATAATGACATCAGCTTCTTTTGCATATAAATTAGCTGCTAAATTTCCTGTAACGCCTAGACCACCAAGATTTAGTGGGTGAGAGGCTTCTATTGTAGATTTACCTGCTTGAGTTTCTGCAATAGGAATATTCGTTTTTTCTATAAATGATTTTATAGAATCTTGAGCTTCCGAATACTTAGCACCACCACCAACAATTAATAGTGGTTTTTTTGCTGTCTTCAATAGTTCGACTGCTAAATCTATTGATCTGTTCGAAGGTTGTTGCCTATCAACATAATGTACACGCTTTTCAAAAAATGTTTCTGGAAAATCATATGACTCTCCTTGAACATCTTGACTCAATGCTAATGTCACAGGACCCGCTGTTTGAGGATTTGTCATGACCTCAAATGCACGAATTAAGGCTGACATGATTTGCTCAGGTCTTGTTATGCGATCAAAATATCTCGAAATTGGTTTTAACGCATCATTTGTAGTAATACCAATACTTTGAGGATTTTCAATCTGTTGTAATACTGGATCTGGTTGACGAGTCGCAAATGTATCTCCTGGTAGTAATAATACTGGTATATGATTTGCTGCCGCTGTACCTGCAGCCGTTACAAGGTTAGCAGCACCTGGACCGACAGATGTTGTCACTGCAAATACTTTTTTTCGTAAACTTTGTTTGCTAAAGCCAATCGCTGTATGCGCCATACCTTGTTCATTTTTACCTTGTATTATTTTTAATTCATTCTGATAATTTGATAGACCTTCTCCTAAACCAAGCACATTACCATGACCAAAAATATTCATGACACCTTCAACAAATCTTGTCTCTTTTCCATCAATAGAAATATATTGTTTAGTCAAAAATCTAACAATTGCTTCCCCAGTTGTTAACTTCACTGTATTAACCATGTTTAATACCACCTTAAGATTGTTCTTTAATTAAATTTTCTATTTTATCAACTGTAGGCATCGCTTCAGATGAACTATGACTACTTACAACAATCGCTGCTGAAGCTGCACCATATTTCAATGCTTCTTCAACTGACTTACCTTTAACTAATGCATAAATAAATGCAGCTGCATATGAATCGCCAGCACCAAATGTTTTAACGACATTAGCTTTAAATGCTTTACCTTCATAAGTATTGCCTTCTTTATCAAATGCATTTGATCCTTGTACACCATGTTTAATAACAACTAAATGTGGATTCGATTTAAATAATAGGTCACTAATTTCTTTGTCTGATAATGCTTTATATCTTTCGACCATATCAAATTCATCACGTGTACCAATTACGACATCTGCTTGGTCAGCAACTAGCTCATAATAAATAGAAGTTTCTTCTTCATCTGTCCAACTATACGGTCTATAATCTAACTCAAAGATTACTTGTACATTATGTTTTTTTGCCAGTAACAGTGCTTTTAATACTGACTCTCTTGAAGGAGATTTAGCTAATGCCGTTCCAGAAATAAGCAAATATTCTGAATTTTTAACATATGATTCATCTACATGTTCAGGCGCTAAATATAAATCTGCTACTTCTTCTCTATACATTAATATGCTTGATTCACTCGGACTTTTAATTTCTGTAAACGTTAAGCCGATTTTATGTCCATCTTCATCTACATGTATTTGAGACGTATCAACGCCTACTTCTTCAAAGTAATTCGTAATAAATCTTCCATGTTGATCATCTGATACATTAGCAATCATACCCACATCTAATCCTAACTTTGCCGTACCAATCATGATATTTGCTGGTGAGCCACCAACATATTTGCGAAATGATTCTGTTTCTTCCATTGGTCTATTAATTTCTATTGAGTTCAAATCTATTGCAGCACGACCTATTGCTATAATTTGTTTTTTATTAGACATTCACGTACACTCCTATTCTCTATCAATAATCCATTCATGATCTGGTTGATTATAAAATTTCCAAACTTTTTTAGGTCCTGCCATAACATTTAAGTAATAACCATCGTAACCATCAGGTACAGCTACTGGATGATAGCCTTTAGGCACTACAACAACATCACTGTTCTCTACTGTCATCGTTTCATCTAATGAAAGGTCGTCTGTAAACACACGTTGAAAGACGAAACCTTTACTCGGATTCATTTCATGATAGTAAGTTTCTTCAAGTAATGATTCATTTGGTAAGTTATCAACGTCATGTTTATGTGGTGGATAGCTCGACCAATTACCTTGATCTGTATACACTTCAACTACAAGTAATTTTTCACTCGCTGTATGTGTATCAGGTAAAATATTATGAACATGTCGTTTATTTGAATATTTACCTCTATCTTCTACTGAGTTCTCAGATGCTGGGATTAATTGTGTTGCTCTTTCTTCATCTGCTGGCGAATAACAAAGCACAACTCTTGAATCTTTATTCGCTTTAATTGTCACTTCATGATTTTTAGAAATATAGATACTGTCTGTTGGTATTTTTTCAAATACAGATTCTCTTGTTCCTAAATCTTCATAAGAACTTTCTCCATCTGACACATCGATGTTGCCAGTTAAAGCGACAATACATAGTTCAAAATCACCCGTTGATTCTGTGTAAGTACCTTGTGATTTTATGTCTAACACTTTAAATCCGATATAAGCTAAATCAATATCTTCAGGTTTTAAATCGTGTATCACTTGTACATCATCACTTAATGGATGATGTACAGGTTTATTTAATAATCGAGCCATCTCTATTTTTCACTCCTTAAAATTGTGGATTACCATGTCTAGCAGTTACGACCTTACGGTGTGTATAGAAATCAATACTATCTTTACCATTCGCATGTAATGAACCATAGAATGATGATTTCCATCCAGAGAATGGGAAGATTGCCATTGGTGCTGGTACACCTAAATTAATACCTAACATACCTGCATCAATATACTCTCTGAAGTATCTAATGGATGATGCACTATCTGTAAATAAACATGCACCGTTCGCAAATTCAGATTGATTCGCTAATTGAATGCCTTCTTTTAAATCTTTGACTTTAACAAGTGATAACACTGGTGCGAATATTTCATCTTGCCATAATTTCATATCAGTTGTAACATCTTCAAAAATAGACGGTTTTACGAAGAAACCATCTTTGTTGTTGTCTTCTCTACCATCTAATACAAGTTTGGCACCTTCTTCGACACCTTGTTCAACGTAATTTAATGTACGTTCAACATTTTCTTCTCTAATAACTGGACCTAAGAATACATTATCTTCTAGGCCATTTCCGATAACGATATCTTTAGAAGCTTGTACAAGCTTTTCTTTAAATTCGTCATAAACGCCTTCCTGAACAGCTACTACTGCTGCTGCCATACAACGTTCACCTGCTGATCCAAATGCTGCACCAATTACATCTTTAACGGCACTATCAATATTTGCATCATTTAAAATGATTGTATGGTTTTTAGCACCTGTTAAACATTGCGCACGTTTTAAGTTTTCAGTTGCTTTTTTATAAACATATTCACCTACTGGTTTAGAACCAACGAATGATACAGCTTTAATATGTTCATTTTCACAAATACCATTTACAACATCATGTGCACCATGTACAACATTGAATACACCTTTAGGGAAACCTGCTTCTTCAATTAACTCTGCAAGTTTATTAACAAGTAATGGTGTCTTTTCAGAAGGTTTAATCACAAATGTATTACCTAATGAGATTGCCATTGGGAACATCCAACAAGGCACCATCATTGGGAAGTTGAATGGTGTAATACCACCTACAACACCTACTGGATATCTATAACTTGTTCCTTCTATATTTGTTGCGATACTTGAAAGTGAGTCACCCATCATTAACGATGGTGTCCCTGCAGCGAATTCAACATTCTCAATACCTCTTTGTACTTCACCTAAAGCTTCTGTCGTATTCTTACCATTTTCTTTTGTAATAATTTCAGCTAATACTTCTCTATTGTCTGTTAATAATTGTTGAAGTTTGAATAAAAATCGAGCACGTTTAGGTACAGCAACTTCTTTCCATTCTTGAAACGCTTCATGTGCAATTTTTGCTGCTTCATCTAATTCTTCTCTAGTTGAAACAGGTACTTTAGCAATCACTTCTTTAGTAGCTGGATTGTATACATCTATTGTTTCCTTACTTTTTGATTCTTGCCACTGTCCGTTGACGTAATTCTTTAAGATTTCTACCATTGAAATATCCTCCAGTTATAAATTTTAAAGTAACCGCTTTCATAATCATGTAAAAAAATGAGCATATATTGATTAACTATTGGTTACTTGTTGAAATAATATTATAATAACGAGTAAAATATGTCAACTTTTGAGTAACTTATATTTTTTATAGTTGTTATATAAGTAAATTTTGGGTATATTGTAAGAAATGGGGGAATCGTATATGAAATCTAAACGAATTTATGAAATAGAATCTTTCATAAAAAAAAACAAAACGGCTTCAATTGATGAATTGAAAGATATATTTAATGTATCTGTAAATACAATAAGGCGTGATATCAATCTTTTAGTAGATATGAATGTAGTTAAAAAAGTTTATGGTGGGATTGAAGTTATCGAAGATGAATATAAAGCAGTTGATTACCAAAAAAGGAATGTGGAGAATTATCAATCAAAAAAGCATATTGGAAAATTAGCTGCTGCACATATCGAAACTAACGACATTATTTATATTGATACAGGAACAACAACAATACATCTATTAGATTATGTCGACAAAAAATTATCATTTACAATTATTACTAACAGTCTTGATATCATGAATAAAGCTTCACAATTTGAAAATGTAACTTTATTTATAATTGGCGAGAAATACAAACCACGTACTCGATCATTTATAGGTATAGATTCTAATATTTTATTGAATAAATTTAATATCAATAAATGCTTTATGGCAGCTACTGGTGTCAATATTCCAAATGGTCTAACTAACTCAGAGATGGAAGAAAACTTAATCAAACAACTTATAACAAAAAAAGCACGGCAAACATATGTGTTAGCTGATAATAGTAAGATAGGACATTCAACATTACTAACATACTGCAATCTAAGTGACGTAGACAAAATAATTACTAATAAAATACTCCCACAAGAAATACAACAATTCTGCGATGAAAATGATATTAGGGTATTATTTTAGTTAATAAATTTAACATGCGTTGATTCGTGCGCTAACGATCTTGTTTGTGAGTCTTGAGCGTTAGCGCTACTTTTATGCATGACAAAAAGACATGATACTGCTATTTTCTAGCGGTATCACGTCTTTTTAATTAATATATTATGATGTCAGTGCTATTTCATTATAGAATTCGTCTATATTTATGGATTGTCCGTGGTTCAGTCTTGATTCTTCTGCAGCGAATGCCATTAAGTGACTGATTAAGGATTTACTTGCTATGGATTTAGATACATTTTGGTCTGAGCTATTAATGGCATCTATAAAGTCTCTCAAAATACCTTCGTCTCCTCCACCATGTCCACTGCTCACTTCTGGGAATTTAACGATTTTTTCTTCTCTTGTTAAAAAGTCAAAAATGCTTATTTCATTTGTTTCCATATTCCCTCTTATTTCACCTTTAGTTCCCATTATTTGAACAATTCTTGTTTGCTCTCTTGTAAATGCGCTCATACTAAATGTTGCTGTTGCGCCATTTTCAAATTCCATATTCACAACTTGGTGATCGACAACATCATTATCTGATTGGAAGACGCATTTTCCATAATCCGTATGATTTAATCTTTCTATTATCGCTTCGTTAGAATTTTCTTCTGTAAATTTCATCGCCCATCCTCTACCGATACCTAAATAATATCGTCCAGCATGAAATGGACATTCATTTTCTACAGGGCATCCGTCTAAACATCTTAATGGTGCGCCTTTTGGTTTGTTTGCTTCATTAAAGTACATCAATGAACCAAAGGAATTAATTCTTTTACAATCTTGATCCATGATATAACTAATAATATCCATGTCATGACATGATTTAGCTAATATCATTGGACTTGACTGTTCTTTACTTTTCCAATTACCTCTTACAAAGCTATGCGACATATGCATATATTCTACATTTTCATTAAGTTGAATAGACGCAATCTGACCAATATCTCCGTTTTGAACAATAGATTTTATCCTGCTCCAGAAAGGTGTATATCTTAATACATGACAAATCGTTAAGGTTCTATCCATTTCTTTCGCTTTTTCTACCATTTTAATACACTCTTCAGGACTAGGAGACATCGGTTTTTCAAGCAACACATGATATCCTAAATCTAATGCTTTCATAGTCGGTTCAAAATGCGCTTTATCTTGTGTACATATGATTGCTATATCAGCTTCTGGCTTCAAGTCCAATAATGCTTTCCAAGACGCATGTACATATTGTTCATCTAAACTATGATGACTTCTTACACGTTCTCTTCTTTCTTTAACAGGTTCCGCTACCCCAATTAATTTAATTTTATGGGGTAAAGATTTGATCAAATTCGCATAAACTCTTCCCCCTCGGTCACCTGCACCTAACAAAATCGCTTTTTTTATACCCATTGAATCGTCCCCCTTTATCATTCAATAGTTTCATATTACTACTATAAAAGTAAAAAATCACACATTTACCATTATTTTTTGTTCATATTTGTTCAAAAATGTTATTATTATAAATAAAATTAAAGATAAAAAACAGTAGGCGTTCAAATTATAAAATGAATGTCTACTGTTTAACTATTAATTTATTCAATTAATGACCTTGATTTTGTTGCATTTGCATGAGTTCATCTGCTGTAAATTGTACGTCTGTTCCAATAATAATTTGGATGTTTTTATCACTAATCACTTTGTTTCCTAATGCGCCAGATTGTTTGATTTTATCTTGATCAACAACACTTGTATCTTTTAAAGTTAGACGCAGTCTTGTTGCACAGTGATCGATAACTTCTATATTATCATTACCACCAATTGCTTCATATATAAGCTTTGTCTTATTAGATACTTTCGTACCACTATTATTTGTTGAAGTACCCGCTTCATCTTCTTCAAGACTAGGATCTTGCTTTGCCGCTTCTTCCATTAAACCATCTCTACCTGGTGTCTTAAGGTTAAATGTACGAATTGCAAAATCAAATACGACAAAGTATACGACACCCATAATTAAACCAAGTACGAGTAACATTAATGGTTTATTAGCAATTGGAATACTTAAACTTAATAAATAATCTATTAATCCTGCACTAAATGTAAATCCTGCAGTCCAATGGAATGTTGCTGCAATAAATAATGAAATACCTGTTAATAACGCGTGAATACCAAATAACATCGGTGCTGCTATTAAGAATGAGAATTCTAATGGTTCTGTGATTCCTGTTACAAAGGAAGCAATCGCTGCTGTAACCATTAAAGAACCTACTACTTTTCTATTACGCTTTTCAGCATTTTTCCAAATCGCTAATGCTGCAGCTGGTAATCCAAACATCATAATTGGGAATAATCCTGCTTGGTAACGACCAGTTATACCCGCTTCACCTTTACTAGACCAGAAGTTTGCAATATCATTAATACCTGCAATATCAAACCAGAATACTTGGTTTAATGCGTGATGCAATCCAAATGGTAATAATAAACGGTTAAAGAATCCATATAACCCTGCCCCAAGAGGTCCAAGTTTAGAAATCATTTCACCAAATGACACTAAGCCGTTATATACTGGCGGCCAAATAAACATTAGTGCTATAGAAATGACTAACATTGCCGCTGCTGATAATATCGGCACAAGACGTTTACCACTAAAGAAAGCAAACGCTGTTGGTAATTTCGTATCTTTAAATCTATTGTAAATTGCTGCTGTAACTAAACCACAAATAATCCCAATAAATACATTACTAATACCCGTAAATGCGATATCAACTTTATCCTCAGCAATATGCAATACTTTCGCCATTGCTTCTGGCTTTAGTACTTGTGTAACCACTAAAAATGATACAAGTCCACTAAGTGCTGCTGCACCATTTTTATCTTTAGACATACCGAATGCTAACCCTACAGCAAATAGTATTGGTAAATTATTAATAACTGCTAAACCACCATTTGCTAAAAAGTTCGCAACGCTATTTCCTTCCCCGTTAATTGCACCTGAATCAATAAAAGATGCGATACCTAAAAGTAACCCAGCTACCGGTAAAATCGAAATAGGTAGCATTAGAGACTGAGCAAATTTTTGCATATAAGCCTTCATATTTTTCTCCCCTTATATATTTGTTGGAAACGTAATCTCTATTACATATTTACCACAAAAAACATTTGATGTATATAACGAATTAATATTTCAAAAACTTAAAATAATCAATTAATTATTTTAAATTAAAAATAATACACATCCCCTCTATATATTTTTCAACCTATTAAAAATTAAGAGCCTGCAACAATTTTCATGTTTCAGACTCTTTCTTACTTACTTATTCACTTTTTTAACAACTGATGACTTCAATCCTATTTGTCCAAAGCCAGGTATTTTACAATCAATGTCGTGACCATCTTCTGGGTCCACTAATTTGATACCTTTAACTTTAGTACCTTGTTTAATAGAATTAGATGATCCTTTTACTTTTAAATCTTTAATGACCGTTACAGTATCTCCATCATTTAATTCAACACCATTTACATCTTTAATAACTGTGTTTTCTTCCTTTGATGCATCTTCGTCGTTTATAGACCATTCATGATTACACATTGGACAAATATAAAATTGTCCATCCTCGTAAGTATATTCTGAATCACATTTAGGGCAATTTGGTAATGTTGCTTCCATCTTTCAACCTCCGAAACTTTATCATAACCTCTATAATTTATCACATTTTCATAAATACTGGTATTGGATTTTTCATAAATTTAAGGTTTCATGATGATATATGACGTAATCTCTTTCACTTTAGCGTCTTTTTTATGATTTTCAAATTCATACATTTCAGCAAAATGAATTTCTTCACCAGAATTCAATATAATTGTGCCATGTGTAGAACCTTCTTTACCATGCGTAAGCATTGATTTAATTTCAAGGCTAGATACTTTTTGCAAGTGCTCATTAATTTCATCTAAAAATGCTTTTCTACCCTTTAATTCAAAAGAACCTGGTACTTTCCATACTAAATCATCTGTTAGCCATTCATTGAGATACTTTTCATCTCCAACGAGTGAAGCAATGACAATATCTCGGATAATTCTTCTTTTTGGTGCATTATCACATTTTAAATCTCCCAGAACTGTGAATTTCACATTCTTTAAATCATCATCTAATTGACTAAATGCTAACCCTTGTTCTAATAATGCTTCTTTCAAAATACCTAAAGCTTTTGGCCCCATACCATGAAGTTTCGCCAAATTATGTTCATCTAATTGAGCAACCTGTTCTAACGTCGTAACATTGATCTTGTTCAAAGCATTTGTTGCTGGTTTTCCTATTTTCGGCAAATTTGTCATCCGAACACAGCTCCCTTTATGAAATGTCTTTTCGTTTAAATCCTATAAAACCAATCATGATAAGCAGGACAGATATTATGATTAATATACTTATACCCGAATAATCCATATCTTCAACAGGTATTTCAGGAATATGATGAAATGGCGTTATATCTTTTAACCATTCTTTAATATTTAACAATTGTCTTAAGTAAACGACGAAAAACGTATAAGTTAAATACAGATAAACGATAAAATGCCCTTTATTAAACCATCCTAAAAGTACAACGCCAAGTGCTACGAAAGATATAATGGCTGGTATATGCACAATCCCCGCCTTTATAATTGTCCAAAAACTAAAAGGATCATCTAACACAGATGCTTGGGCAATATACAAACCGAATGCAGCTATAAAAATCATAAAGATAGCATTAAATAATGAAACAACTAAATAGCTACTCAACAACTTAATTCTTGAAATAGGTCGAGACATTATAAGTTCTATTCGATGAGTATCTAATTCGTTTTTTACTTTGTATAAACTTAATAGTGCAGGTATTGTTGATACTATAGCCATTATAATCATTAAAGTCGGTAAGAATGCTTCTATATAATGATCACCTTTCCCAGCTACCATTTGCTGTAACATTTCGTTATCTTTAATAAAATCATCTAACTCACCAAATATTGATCCATATGAAGCGCCAAATACAAACATCCCTATTGCCCAGGAAATAAGCCCTACTTTATACAATTTAAGTTGTAAACCTAGTGGAGATAACCATATTTTATGTGCTGTTCTTTTACCTGGTTTAGAAGGCAGTAAGCCAGACTCTATATCCCTTCTAAAATAAAGTATCATCGCTATCATTAAGAAAATAATAGCCGTTATTAAAGTTATGACGATTGGCCACCAATTATTTTCAGAATAAGCAAACGTTCTTGTAATCCACCCTAGAGGTGAAACCATAGAAATATCTTCATTTATGACGTCACCAACAGCTCTCACTAAATAGCTTAAGAGCAATACTGTAATGCTATAGCCAGTAACACTACTACTTGTTTCAGTTAACTGTGAAAATATAGCTGTCATCATACCAAATAGAATACCAATTGATCCTAATGAAACTGCATAAACAATTGAACCTTGCCAATCCACACTATTAATATTCATTAAAGGTAATATAATCATAATCAAAATGGTTATCATGACATTCACAATTATCATCTCAATAAGTGCGCTTATGAGTGGCGATACTTTTCCAACTGGCAATGCTCGAATCATTTCAATACAACCTGCAGATTCATCTCCTCTAGTACTCTTTGAAACAAGTAAAATACTCATTATTGCAACGAGAATACTTGTAAATAGCAACATCTCGTGCGTAAATAACACGCCAACTGATACATGTTCAAATTGTCCTGGTCCTAACATTGCTTCCATTGCAGGATTTTTAGAAGTTTCAACAATTGGTTGCATATCTGATTGGTGTGGATACATACTTTTAAATGTTGGTGGTATGATAACTGTTAAAACTACGATACCTAATATCCAAAACAGCATTTTCCATTTATGTGTATTAAGGTAAAATAACGTTAATTGTCCAACACCTTTAAAGAGATTATTCATATTACTCACCTCTTTCAATATTCACACCATAATGTCTCATAAATAAATCTTCTAAAGTAGGTGGCATACTTTCTAATTTCAACAACTCAAACCGACTTAAATATTTAATAATATTAGAAACTTTCTCTGAATCCACTTGAAAATGATATGTCTCTCCTTCTTTAGAAATATCGTGTACACCATCTTGCTCGTCTAAATCTGTTAGAACTTCTTTAGACTGAACGACGAAATGCATTCTCGTAAGATGTCTCAAATCATCCAACGTTCCCATTTCTACGATTTCACCTTTTCTAATAATGCCGACTCTGTCACATAATTTTTCTACTTCACTTAATATATGACTCGATAATAGAACACTTTTGCCCTCTTTTTTCTTTTCTAATACACATGCTTGGAATACTTGTTCCATTAAAGGATCCAATCCAGATGTCGGTTCATCTAATATAAGAAGTTGTGCATCTGTTGTAAATGCAGCGATAAGTGCAACCTTCTGTCTATTACCTTTAGAATATGAACCACACTTTTTAGTAGGATCTAAATCAAATTTTTTAATTAGTTCATCTCTTTTTTCATCATTTCGAGTCCCACTTAATTTCAAGAATAAATCTATCACTTCTCCACCTGTTAAGTTTGGCCACAAATTAACATCACCTGGAACATAGGCAACTTGTTTATGAATTTGAACCGCATCTTTCCAAGCATCTTTATCAAATGCCTCAATAGTACCGGAATCTGGTTTAAGCATGCCTAAAATTGCTTTAATGGTCGTAGATTTCCCAGAACCATTTGGACCGATAAACCCAAATATTTCTCCTTCTTCAACAGTGAAATTCACACCGTTTAAAGCTTTAAATTTACCAAACGTCTTCGTAACATTATTTACTTTTAACAATGTCATATTAATCACGATCCTTATAGAAGATTTTACGCATTTCCTTTATATACAAATCGAATTCATCATAAAAGCTTTGATAATCATTCTGCTCAATCATTTGATGCGTTATTCGTGTCTTCATAGATTCTGCTAAACCGTCAATCGAATACTTTATAATATTGATAGACATTTCAACATTTAAATTATCTTTAAAAAGATCCTTATCTAAATCTTCAAATAGTGCATTTTGAACTTTACTTTGTAATTGTTTAATATGTTGATCTTGTTCTTCAGATATATAATGATGTTCAGATTCCTCCAGAACAATTTTCGTTAAAAACTTCGACATATGAGGATGAATCGTCATTAAATTAGATTTAATCTTCGCTTGTTTAACTAACCTATTAAAAATATCTTTCTCAGAAGTATCAATTTGTTTAAAATAATATTCCTCAATGAAATCTAATGAATAATCCACAAGAAATTTAAATAATCCTTTTTTATTTTTAAAGTAATAAAAAAGCATCCCTTTACCAATACCAGCATTTTCAACAATACGATTCGTAGAACTTTGTTGATATCCATAATTAGAGAACTCCATCAGCCCTGAATTGATTATTTTTTGACGCTTTTCTTCATCTAAATTATAAAATGCATCATTCATCATATACACCTTCCGAAACATATTAGACCAGTTCGGTCGACTACATCATAACGCTATCGACCATATTGATCAATTATTGTTACTAAATAGAAAAGCCACCAATTCGCAAAATACGAATTGGTGGCTTATTTACTACTTACAGCACTATGTACTGACCCCTTTGTTTGCATATAAAAATAAATCAAATTCAAATTAAAGACCTAAAGCTGTAATCAAATCTACGATTGGTTGTAAAATACTTGTTAACATAAGAAATCTCCTCCTTTGTTTAAGTTATTCTTATTCTATATCAAATAATTATGAGTACAAAAAATAAGTAAAGTTACATTACAAGGTATGTAATGTAACTTTACTCTTATATTTAAGGGAAAAATATTTTTTTAAAAGAATCTTTAGAATCTGCCTCTAATAGTTTTAATACTTTAGAATAATCATTTATTATTTCAGAAAGATTTTGATACACTTTTTCTAAATTAATCGTAGTATTCTTTTTCAATCCTAAACAAAAAATAATTTGTGCTTCTTTATCTTCCCAAGCAATTGGTTTATCCACCGTTATTATATAAATAAAAGTTTGTTTAGCTAAAGGCATTAGTGGATGTGGAATGGCCACCAGATTACCATAAGCTGTAGAAGCATGATATTCTCTTTCTTTTACACTATCGATAAAATTATTGTGAATTAAATTCTTATTTTTAAGTTGTTTACCTAAGTATTCCAACAACTCATCTTTACTGTTTATTTTTTTATTTAATTCAATAATTTCTATTAGTTCTTCTGAGTGTCGAGAATCTTTTAAATCTATATAACGTTGAATTTTGTCTGAGTCTTGCTGTGACATAATAGGGTTAACATAAAGTATTGGTAAACTGACATCATCATTTATTGGTACTGTTGAAATTATTAAATCTGAATGTTCAAGTTGAGCTCTATGAATATTGTATAATTCTATAATTTCAGTAATTTGAATTTGATTACCAAAATTTTGGATTAACTTATATTTAATTAATTGAGAACTCGTTAATCCGGAGTTACAAACTAGTATAACCTTTAACTTTTCTTTTTCATTTTCAATTCTATTGAGAGCCATTTCAAAGTGCAATGCTAAATAACCAACTTCACTTTCTGAAATTTGCACTTTCAAGTCTTTTTCAATCATTTTACTACCCACTAAAGCAATATCAAATGCGAAGGGATAATTTTTTTTGATTTCATTTAACATTGGATTTCTAATATTCATCTTGTATTTATATCTATTTATTGATGTACTCAAATGTAAATATAAATTTTTCTTAAGTGTATTATCCGTAATTAGGTCTAAATAAAAAATAAGTTTTATATGATCTAACATATGTGTAATCATACTATCAATAACATTATTTTTTTGTATCATATTACCTTCATTCATAATTCCAGTAGTAACAAAATGGATATATAAATAATCTTTTTCTTTTATAGGCAATGTCAAATCAAATCTTTTTTCAACAAACAGTATAAGTTCATCAAAAAATTGACTCAATTCATTTGTTAATGGAAGATCATCAATTTGGAATTGCTGTTCAACCATCAGTTGATTTTTGATTCGAACTATCGCAATGTTAATGTGTGTTACAAGATTATCAAGTTTAACTTCAGGTATCTCAATTTGGTATTTTCTAAGTAACTTCACAAGATATGACTTTACACTGGAAATATCATCTTCAGTAAATCCAATGTTTAAGTGCTGATTATTCAATAGAAACTCTGCTATTGCATATCTTATCTGAAATTCTTTGCCAATTAACTTCATTCCATAATTTGGTCTACTGACTACTTCTATTTCATAACGAGCTAAAACTCTCTTCATTTCAATCATGTCATTCTTTAAAGTTCCCACACTGACAAACAAGCTTTCACTCAGAGATTCTAATTTTGTATAATGATTATCAAGAAGTAATTTTTTCATGATAAATCTAATTCTGCTATCTTGATTATTGAAATTTAAGTTTTCATCTTTTAAAAAACGCTCATTTAAAAAATAATTAAACTTACCCTCATCAGTAATATTTAATTGATAGCCTTTCGATTTTTTTATAAAGATTACGAACCCATTTTCTTTACTCGTTTCATTGATAACCTTTATGTTTTCTCGAATAGTTTTTGACGAACATCCTAAAAGTTTGGCTATTGATATACTATTCATATATTCATGCTGATGTTGATACAATATCTTTACTATATTGAGGTGTCTGGTTTCCATCACGCTCTCTCCTAGTAGTTCTGTATATATTTCAGATTAATCTGTAAAACCATTACTTGAAGAAACTTCTTTAAACCATCTTCCACTTTCTTTAATTGTTCTTTCCATTGTTTCAAGGTCAATAGATACAAATCCATATCTATTTTTATATGCATTCATCCAAGACCAATTATCCATAAAAGTCCACATATGATATCCTCTACAATTTGCACCTTCTACTATAGCTTTATTCAACCATATTAAATGTGATTTCACAAAATCTATTCTATAGGTATCATTTATTTTACCATTTTCGATAAATCTCGATTCATTTTCTACACCCATACCATTTTCTGAAATAAAACTTTCTATATTACTGTAATTATCCTTCAAATTAATCATAATATCATAAATCCCTTTAGGATAAATCTCCCAACCACGATATGGATTCATCTTTCTACCTGGCATTTCATAATTTTCAAAGTAATATTCCGGAAAGAATGGAGAATTAGGATTTGGTAAAGTTTCTCTAGCTTTTACACGTCTAGGTTGATAATAATTTACGCCTAATAAATCTACTGTATAATTTTTTATAATTTCAAGGTCATCTTGTATAAAAGTTGGTAATAGATCATGATGTTTTATAATATCTACTAATTGCTCTGGATAGTATCCTTTTGTTACAGGATCTAAAAAACTTCTATTAAAAAATAAATCTGCAATTTCTGCGGCTTTTACATCTGCTTCGTTTTTACTTCTTGGGTAAGATGGTGTTAAATTTAGGATAATCCCAATTTTCCCATCATACCCTGATTCCTTATATTCTTTAATTACTTTAGCATTAGCAAGGATAGTATTATACGCAACCTGAAATCCTCTTTTAGCATCTACAATATTTGGATAATGGAAATTATATAAATATCCTCCTTCAACTGGTACTATTGGTTCATTAAATGTAAACCAATACTTAACTCGATCGGCAAATAACTCAAAGCACTTTCTCGAGTAATCTACATATCGTTCTACAACTTCAAGTGATTCAAAACCACCTTGTTTTTGCTTTTCATATGGCATATCAAAGTGATATAAATTCACAAAAGGTTCAATATTATTTTCAATTAAGCTATCTATAACTTTATTATAAAATTGAACTGCATCTTCATTAATTTTATTACTACTTTGATTTATTAAACGGGTCCAAGATATAGATAATCTAAATGAATTATGTCCTGTTTCCTTCATTAACTTAATATCTTCTTCAAATTTATTATAAAAATCTGACGTTTTATTAGGACCAACATTTTCAAAAAATCGATTTGGTTCTTCATCAAACCATATATCCCAAATAGTTTGATCATTTATTGTTTTTGTACCTTCCGTTTGTGTTGCACTAGCTGCACTTCCCCACCAAAAGTCTTTTGGAAATTTATATTGAGTCATGATTTCATCTCCTTATATAGATCTATCATTTCATTCGCTAAATCCTTTACAGTAATTGCATTCATTAAATGATCTTGAGAATGTATTAATAACAAATTCAATTCACTTTCTGTTCCTTGCGCTTCATTTTGTAACAATTCAGTTTGAAATTTATGAGCCTTATTAATTTCTTGTTCCGCTTCTTTAATAAGATCTATTGCTTCTTCAAAATTTCTTTCTTTTGCACATTGTATAGCCTCCATTGCACATGAACGCCCATTTCCTCCATATAATATAATTTGAAAAGCTATCTCATTAATTGAGGTTGCCATTGTATATTCCTCCGTCCTTATACTATTTTTCTATTTCTTGTTTTAAATAGTTTTTATCTAATAATTTTAAAAATGGCCACCATATAATAAATGTAATAATTAGGTTTACAAGTTGTAATGCTGCACCTTGCCACGCATTACCAGTTGCTAAATATCCACTTATAAATATTGGAGTAGTCCAAGGTACGATAACGCCAGAAGGTTTCGGAACTATACCTGTATACATAGCTGAATAACTTACAATAGTTACAATCACTGGTGATATAATCCAAGGAATTATTACTAAAGGATTCATTATGATAGGTAAACCAAATAGAATCGGTTCATTCACATTAAAAATGGATGCTGGTGTTCCTAATTTAGCAATTTCTTTATTTTGTTTACTTCTACAAATTAAGTAAATTGCAATTACGACTGCTATCGTTCCACCTGTTCCTCCCATACCAACTAAGAATGTATCTATAAATTGCTTTGTAATGATATTAGGTAACTCAATTCCTTTTTGGAATGCCTCAAAATTTTCATTATTTAATGAATACCATATTGGATCAAATACAGTGTTCACAATAATCTGGCCGTGCAATCCGAAGAACCAAAATATCTGAATAAATAAAACCGCAATAATTGTTGCAGGAAGTCCTTTACCTAAGGCAGTTAAAGGTTCTTGAACAATTGTATAGATTAAATCTTGTAATGTATTAAAAGGTGTTAAGGCAATTAAGATTCTTATTACCAAAAATATAGTTAAAGTAAATGCTACTGGTAACAGTGCACTAAATGATTTAGATACTTGGTCAGGTACACCTTTAGGCATTTTTATTGTTATTTCCTTCTTTGTAAAATAGCTATACAACTCTGAAGTAATTATAGAAACAATAATTCCTAAAAACATACCTTTAGCACCTAATATTTCTGTAGGAATAACGCCTTCAGTTTTACCTACAACTTGAGGTGTTAAAATAAGTACTGCACTTAATGCAGTTACAGCACCATATATTCCTTCTAACCCATTTCGCTCAGTTAACTTATATCCTATTCCCAATATTACAAAAAGACCCATTATTGATAATGTCGCTGCTGATGCTGGTCCCACTGCATTTTGCCAAGCTGTATATTGACTTTCAGAAAGTAATTTATCTAAGAATGGAAAATTAGCAATTACAACAAATATAGAACCAAATATAATTAAAGGTAGTGCAATCATAAAGCCATCACGTAAAGAGGCTAAATACTTATTATTATTTAACTTATCTGCAATGGGCAGTAAAACATCTTCTAACTTATCCATAAAAGTGCTTTTCATTTTTATCACCTATTCCCCTAATAATTTTAATGCCTGCTTAAGAACGCCTTCTCCGTCAATTCTGCCATAACTTACAGAATCAATTGTTTCAATTGGTAATTCTAGACCTTTTTCTTCAGCTGCTTTCATAAATTTTTTCTTCATAAATCTCATTTGTGGTCCAATTAATAACACATCATACT
The DNA here is from genome assembly GCF_022386165.1 of Mammaliicoccus sp. P-M58. Taxonomy (NCBI): domain Bacteria; kingdom Bacillati; phylum Bacillota; class Bacilli; order Caryophanales; family Staphylococcaceae; genus Mammaliicoccus; species Mammaliicoccus sp. P-M58. The sequence continues at coordinate 150,049 of NZ_JAJNJI010000005.1, read as the reverse complement.
CTTCTAAAGAATGAAATGCGTTATCACTAGACATTGCTTTGATATTCACTTTAATCCCATCCGCATCTGCTGCTTCTTCCATCTTATTTACTAATAAACTTGTAGACATTCCCGCTGAACATGCTAATAAAATATTTTTCATCTTGATTTCCCCTTTCGAATATATTTTCATTATATTTTGGTTGCGCTTACATATCGATATAATCATTTTCCTCTACTAGTGGAACAGAAACATTTATTTATATTAATATGCAAAATACAAATAATCGTAGTATAATGCTTTTTATATTGTTTTATAAATCTTATTGTTTACATACGTTTTATTGTGTTTAAGGAGAGCGAATTAAAAATGGAAAATCATGAGTTACAAAGAAGTATGTCTAACCGGCATATTCAGTTAATTGCTATTGGTGGCGCGATTGGTACCGGTCTTTTTCTTGGGGCTGGTAAGAGTATTTCACTAGCGGGTCCATCTATTTTATTAGTTTATATTATTATTGGTTTTTTCTTATTTATTATGATGAGAGCTTTAGGGGAATTATTACTTTCAAATAGTAACTACAATTCTTTCATTGATATTGCTGAACATTATTTAGGTCCTTTATTCGGGTTTTTAACTGGATGGACGTATTGGTTTTGTTGGGTTGCAACGGGAATAGCGGATATTACGGCTGTGGCTAAGTATATTCAGTTTTGGTATCCTGATGTTCCTGCATATGTTTCTGCAATTGCGACTGTTGTTATACTCTTAGGTTTAAATCTTATGACTGTAAAATTATTTGGTGAGGTCGAATTTTGGTTCGCACTTATTAAAATTATCGCCATTATATTATTAATTGTCATTGGTTTATGGATGATATTTAATGGCTTTAAATCTAGCACTGGTATTCAATCTGGATTTCATAATTTATATAGCCATAATGGTTTCTTCCCAAATGGTACTATGGGCTTCTTACTGGCATTCCAAATGGCGGTATTTAGCTTTGTAGGAATTGAACTTGTAGGTGTAACAGCTCGTGAAACGAAAGATCCTGAAAAGAATTTACCTAAAGCGGTTAATTCTATCGGTATTCGTATTTTAATTTTCTATGTATTAAGTTTATTAATCATTATGAGTATTACACCATGGAATAAAATTGATCCTGCTGAAAGTCCTTTTGTTAATTTATTTGTATTAGCTGGTATTCCAGCTGCTGCAGGTATTGTTAACTTTGTTGTGTTAACTTCAGCTGCAAGTGCTGCAAACAGTGGATTATTCAGTAATAGTCGTATGGTTTATGGTTTAGGTCAAACGGGTCATGCGCCTGAAGGGTTAAGCAAGACAAATAAACGTGGTGTACCTTATCCAGCATTGATATTCTCAGGTGTTGTATTATTCTTCGCTGCGATATTAAATTATTTTATACCAGATGACGTATTTACACTCGTTACGACATTAGCTACGATATTCTTTATTTTTATTTGGTCTATCATTTTAATTTGTTATATCAAATTTAGAAGAGAAGACAAATCTTTACACGAAAAATCTAAATTCAAAAATCCATTCGGTGTGATTGGATCATATCTTGCATTAATATTCTTTGTATTTGTATTAGTTATTTTGTTCTTTGCAAATGATACACGTACAGCATTAATGTACTCACCTTTATGGATTATACTATTGCTTGTAGTTTATTATTTGAATCAACGCAAGCAATCTACTTCAAATGAATAAATCTTATAAACAGTAAACATCGTCATATGACGTGTTTACTGTTTTTTATTGAACAAATGTTATATACCATCGAATAATATTTAAATTCTTGTTATATATTGAATGCAATTAATAGTGTAATATTTATCTATATATTCTAAATTTTTAGAAAATACTATTAACTTCTTGATTTAGATATGCTAAAGTTTGACTATTAACTTTAAAAAGGAGGGAATACTAATGGTTAGTGAACCGCTTATTTCAGCAACAATACTATTCGCATTAATCGTTCTCGGGGAAATTATATCTTATCTTACAAAGGCTCGTGTACCAATGTTATTAACGGCAATGGTCAGTTATTTGCTTTTATCATGGGCAGGCGTCTTACCTGAAAAGATATTAGATAATGCCATTTTACCTTCGCTAGGCGCGCTTATTATTGCACCAGTTATCATGCATATGGGTACAATGATGCCGCTTCATATACTTAAATCACAATGGAAAGCAGTTGTTATATCAATATTAGGTATATTGGGTTCTACAACCTTAATACTAGTCTTCGTTACACTCCTATTTGATTTCCGTACTGCCGCTTCAGGTGTTGGACCTATTGCTGGAGGTATCGTCGCGCTGCTAATTACAGTCGAAAAGCTTCAAGATTTAGGATTAGCAAATCTCATTGTTTTACCAGCTATCGTGCAGGCTCTTCAAGGTGTTATCGGTATGCCATTAAGTTCTATTCTTATGAAGCGCTATTCAAAATATTACTTAGCGAATAGACATACAGACAAAAATGTCGCTAATATTTCTAACAAAAATGAACCTAAGAAAGAAACGATATTTAATAAGAATCCGTTACTTCAAAACAATGTTATCAGACTCTTTATTATGTTCTTCTTAGCAAGTATTGCCTTCATGATTGGTGAAGTAACAGGCATTCATTTTACACTAGTCAGTTTATTATTTGGTGTTATCGGTTTAAAAATTGGATTGTTTGAACAAAAAGAACTGGAACGTAATCAATCATTCACAATTATGATGGTTATTATCATTTTAATCGTTATCGGTTCTATGGGCGGCATTAAACCACATGATTTATGGGAATACCTACCTGCTATTTTATCTATTCTTGTTATAGGTACAATTGGTATTTTAATTGGTGGATTTATCGGTGCTAAATTAATTGGTTGGAAACCAACTAAAGCACTGCCAGTTGCTTTAACCGCATTGTATGGTTTCCCAGGTGATTTTATTTTATGTGAAGAAGTCAGTCGATCTGTTACTGATAATGAGGAAGACAGAGAAGATGTATTTAATGAGTTATTGAGCCCAATGATTATTGGTGGGTTTACAACAGTTACAGTTGCATCCGTTATTTTAACATCTATATTAATGAACTTTATTAAGTAATTGAGGAGGACATAGATATGATTATAAAAAACATCAATTTAATAGACGGTACTGGAAAAGACATTCAACGAGGTGTTGATATAAAAGTTGAAAATAATGTCATTTCTGAAATTGGTACTCATTTAAATGGAGATAATATAATAGAAGGAAATGGTCAATATCTATTACCAGGCATGATTGATAGTCATGTTCATGTTATGTTGGAAATGGAACCTTTAGAGAGAAGATTAGCGACACCTTTTTCATATAACTTCTACAAAGCAATTGATCATTTAAAACGAACAGTTGATGCAGGTGTTACAACCGTTCGAGATGCTTTAGGAGCAGATTTAGGTTTAAAAGAAGCTGTGAATGATGGTTTAATACTCGGACCGCGTTTACAGATAAGTGTCAACGCATTAACCATTACAGGTGGTCATGGGGACAGTTATACTAAATCCGGTATACAACTCCCTATTTTGCAAGATGGCTATCCTGGTTTACCGAGTGGTATATGTGATGGTGTGAATGAAGTACGTAAAAAAGCACGCGAAATGTTAAGAGCTGGTGCTGATGTATTAAAAGTACATGCAACGGGTGGTGTAACAAGTGCAACTGACCATCCAGATTATACGCAATTCTCATTAGAAGAATTAAAAGTCATTGTAGAAGAAGCGCAATTTAGAAATAATCGAAAAGTTATGGCGCATGCTCAAGGGTTGCAAGGTGTTAAACAATGTATAGAAGCAGGCATTCACTCAATTGAGCATGGTATATATTTAGATGATGAAGCAGTTCAATTAATGAAAGAAAAAGAAATGTATCTCGTACCTACATTACTCGCACCTCTTTCTGTTATAGAATTCGCTGAAGAATTAGGTATGAGTGAAAATTCTATTAAGAAATCTAAACAAGTTATGCAAGACCATATTGATAGCTTTAAGAAAGCACATCATGCTGGTGTGAAAATAGCAATGGGTACAGATGCAGGTGTATTCAAACATGGAACCAATTTAAGAGAATTAGAGCTTATGGTTGAACATGGCATGACAGAAATGGAAGCCATTGTTTCGTCTACTAAGACAGCTGCTGAATGTTTAGGTTATGACGAATACTTAGGTACAATTGAAGTAGGCAAGAAAGCAGACTTCATTATACTAGATCAAAATCCTTTAGAAGACATCAAAGTATTAAAAGATCCAAATAACATTAAAGTCGTTTCCATAGACGGTCAAATTGTCAAAGACATTAGATAATATCATAGTATTTAAAAATGTATTCTAGAAATAGATACATATGAGAACCCCCTAAAAGTGGTCACTTTTAGGGGGTTCATTTATTATATATTACCGATTGATAAATATTTAGTTTCTAAATAAGGTTCAATACCTTCGATGCCGCCTTCACGGCCATATCCACTTTCTTTAAATCCTCCAAATGGCGCATGCGCTGCTGATGGCGCACCATCATTCCAACCTATCACACCGAAATCAAGCTTCTTATAAATATCAAAGCCTGTACGATAGTCATTCGTAAAGAAATAAGCGGCTAAACCATATTCCGTATCATTGGCAACTTTAATAATTTCATCTAAATCTTCATATGCCATGACTGCAGCAATTGGTCCGAACGTTTCTTCATGCATCACTTTCATTTCAAGATTAGCTTGTCTAATAACGACTGGCTTTAAGAAATTTCCACCTAATTTTAATTGTTCTAATGGTAATGACAATTCTCCACCATAATGAACAGCATCTTCAATTTGGTCAATCACTTTATCTACAGCTTGTTGATTAATGAGCGGCCCCATTTCAACACCTTCTTCTAAGCCATTTCCTACATTTAATGCATTTACTTTTTCAGTTAAACGTTCTGTATAAGCTTGTTCTATATCTTGATGTACATAAATTCTATTTGCACTTATACAAGTTTGTCCTGAATTTCTAAATTTAGTCGCGATTGTTTGATCAACTGCTAGTTCAATATCTGCATCTTTATGAACAATAACTGGTGCTAATCCACCTAATTCCATCGTGACATTTTTAACTGTATTTGCAGAATCTTTTATTAAATGTTTACCGACTGGTGTAGATCCTGTGAATGTTATCTTCTGTATAATTGGACTTTCAGTAAATATTCTACCTGCGTCTTTACCACTTAATACAACATATTGAATGGCATCTTCAGGGATACCCGCTTCATGTGCCAATTCAACCATTCTTATCGTCGTTAATGGTGTTTCTAAAGCTGGTTTACAAACAATTGTACAACCCGCTGCTAATGCTGGCGCCATTTTTCTCGCAATCATTGCTGCTGGGAAATTCCAAGGTGTAATTGCACCAACAACACCTACAGGAAACGGATCAGTGATAATCTTTTTACCTTTTTGATTAGCAGGTATCGTCTTACCATAAATACGTTTTGCTTCTTCTTGATACCATTGAATGTAACTATTTGCATAAGTAACTTCGCCTAATGCTTCTTTATAAGGTTTACCGTTCTCTAGAGTAATTAATTCTGCTAATTCTTCTTTATGTTCATCAATTAATTGATACCATTTTAATAAAAGTGATGAACGTTCATGTGCGTCTTTTTCACGCCATGATTCATATGCAACTTGTGCCTTATCAATTTGTTGAATTGCTTCTTCTTCAGAAGTATAAGGAATCTTCTTAACGACTTCATTCGTTGCTGGATTGTATACTTTTAGCTGTTTCAAATACTTCATCCCCTTTTGATTTTGTTAAATATAAGACTGCTGCTATGCCATACCATACAAATACGATAATCCATTCATGCGGCCAAATAAGTGATGAAGGCATTCCTGGTAAATAAATTGCGATAAACGCAATACTTAAAATAACAGCAATCCAACCGACTACTTTACCACTTTTAATACGATATGGTCTTTCTAAGTTAGGTTCACTTTTTCTTAATTTTAAGAATGCACAAGCAACTAGCAAGTAACCTAATACAACACCGATGCCACCAGCATCAACAATCCATACTAATGCAGGACGACCTAATAAAGGTGCAATAAATGCTAATACACCAAGGAATATAATGCCGTGTGTTGGTGTTTTGTATTTAGGATGAATGTATGCAAACCACTTAGGAATCATATTATTTTTCGCCATCGCATATAAAATACGACTACCACCTATAATAAATGCATTCCAACTTGTGATAATACCAGCAATTCCACCTAATACGAGTAATATACCAAATCCACTTGAGCCAAATAAATTCACCATTGCATCTGCCGTAGCTAATTCACTTGTACTTAATTGACTTGGTGTTAAACCAGTCGCAACACCAAACACAATTAATAAATAGAAGATAACCGATGCTATAATAGAGATAATTAAAATACCACCTATTTTTTTAGAAGGTGCTTTTACTTCTTCAGCTATTTGTGGAATAACATCGAACCCTACAAATAAGAATGGAATCATGATCAGAACAGACATTGTCCCACCTACACCACCATTAAATAATGGTTTAAGATGTGTAAAGTCACCATTGAAACCTGCACCAAAGAATAATAATAAACCTACGCCTACAATAAATATTGTAAAAACAGTCTGCATAACTGCAGCTGGTTTAACGCCAAAGTAGTTTAATGACGTTAATATGACACTACCTAAAGAACCGATAAGTACCCAAGTTAAGTAAACATCCCATCCAGCTAAATTCCATAATAAACCAGAATGTTCAAACGGTATGACATAGTCAATAACAGTTGGTAATGCGACTGCTTCAAATGTAATAACAGATACATAACCAAATAATACTGACCAACCAGATATAAATGCTACGCCTGGACTAAATGCTTTCTTAACGAAGACAAATCCGCCACCTGTTTCAGGAATTGCAGAGGCAAGCTCTGCGTATGTTAATCCAATAAAAATTACTAATAATCCACCAATTACAAATGCGATAATACTACCTAGAAATCCTGCTTGTGAAATCCATTCTCCCGAAAGAACAACCCAGCCCCATCCAAGCATGGCGCCAATCGCGAGAAATAATACGTCTGCTATATTCATTGATTTATTAAATTGAGAATTCATAATTATACCCCATTTTTATTAGTCAAATTTCTTAAAGACTAGATTCTAAGATTGATAATCCTTCGTTTAATTCTTGATCTGTAATGACTAACGGTGCTAAAAATCGAATCACATTTCCGTTAATACCAGCTGATAATAATAATAAACCATTTTCATTTGCTGCTTTAACGATTTGTGACGTTTTAACTTTATCAGGTGATTGCGTTTCTGGATCAACAATTTCCATTGCGACCATTGCGCCTAATCTACGAATATCTCCTATAAATGAATGCTCTAATTTAAATGCTTCTAATCTTGATTGAATTGTTGCACCAAGTTGTTCAGCTTTAGCATTTAAGTTTTCTTCTTCAATAATTTCAATTACTTTTAATGCTGCTTCACATGCAAGTGGATTTCCTGCATATGTTCCACCAATTTCGCCTGGATTTGGGCTGTCGATAATTTCACTACGTCCTACAACGCCACTTAATGGGAATCCGGCTGCTAGAGATTTTGATACAGTCATTAAATCTGGTATAACATCAAAATGCTCAATTGCAAATGTCTTACCAGTACGTGCAAAGCCTGTTTGAATTTCATCTGCAATAAATACGATACCATGTTCTTCACAAATATCTTTTAATGCATGAATAAATTTCTTATCTGGAATGATAAATCCACCTTCACCTTGTACTGGCTCAATCACAACACATGCCACTTCTGAAGGATCCACTGTTGCGATAAAGAAATTCTTCAAATCTTTAATGACTGAATCTATGTATGCCTCATCACTTAATCCTTCAGGTTTATCTGCTAAATAAGGATATGGCGCTTGATATACTTCTGGTGCAAATGGGCCAAACCCCAATTTATAAGGTCTTACTTTACTTGTCATAGACATCGTTAAATTTGTTCTTCCGTGAAAGCCTCTAACAAATGATACAACTTGTTGTCTACCTGTATATTTTCTAGCGATTTTTACAGCGTTTTCTACTGCTTCTGCGCCAGAATTTAGTAATACTGTTTTCTTTTTATGGTCACCTGGTGTAATTTCTGCTAATTTCTCTGCTAATTTAATATAACTTTCATACATAATCACATTGAAACCAGGTAAAATAAATCTTTCAAGCTCGTTTTTTAAATGTTCAGTTATTTTAGGATGTGAATGACCAACGTTTAACGTACCAATTGCTCCTGCAAAGTCAATCCACTCTTTACCGTCTTTATCTGTAACTGTTGCCCCTTTTGCAAAATCAGCAATATGTGTATTACCATTACTGACACCTCTTGCTACATATTCGTTACGTAAAGATTCTAATTGTTCTTGAGTCTTACCCATCAAAATCCCTCCTATTGTTTATTTAGTACATATTAAAAAAAGATTGGTATAATGAAAAGTACCAGTTTTTAATTTTTAATAGTACCAGAGGGGCGAACGATATGACACAAACTTACAAATATAGAGAAATTTATCTCAAATTAAAACAAGATATACTCTCTCAAAAATATAATAGTCACGAAAAATTACCATCCAAAAGACAACTTTCAATTGATCAAAATGTCAGTATTAACACTGTCAAGAATGCTTATGAACAACTTTTTGCTGAGGGTTATATTTATACAAAGGAAAGACAAGGTTACTTTGTTGAAGCATTAAATAAGTTAATCATTCAAGATCAACATATTACGCAACCTTTAAATAATAACCCAACTCAAATTAAATCTTCATATCGTTATTCTTTGTCGCATATGACAACAGACATCTCACAGTTTCCAATAGACTTATGGTCTAAATATGTGAAAGAAGCTTTTCATCTTTTCAAACATGAAATGTCAGAAATTCCTGTATATAAAGGTCCGCTTGAGCTAAGAAAATCAATCGCTCAATTGATTTCATACAAAAGAGGTGTCGTTTGTTATCCTGAACAAATCATTGTCGGCTCAGGTACAGCAAACTTATTAAGCAACTTATTCAAAGCATTTTCAAACAATCAAAAAATTGCTATCGAAAATCCTGGGTATTCACGAATGAGGAAGCTATTTATTGGTATGGGTCAGGATGTCGTTAATATTCCGCTAGACAACAAAGGGTTATCTGTTGAACATGTTAAAGAGGCAAAGCCTGATTTTGTCGTGACAACACCTTCACATCAATTTCCAACAGGTACCATAATGCCGATTTCAAGAAGAATTGAATTACTCAACTGGGTAACGGAACATAATAAATATATTATAGAAGACGATTATGATAGTGAATATAAATATGGTACAGACAATATTCCTTCATTGTATAGTTTAGATAAGAATGAACGTGTCATATATTTAGGTACATTCGCGAAGACATTAATGCCAAGTTTGAGAATAAGCTATATGGTCTTACCCTATCCACTCTTATATAAATTCGATGCGATAACAGATACATCCATTACAGATTTAAGCTTAATAAATGCCTACGCCCTACATTTATTTATTAAATCCGGAAACTATGAGAAATATATTCGTAAAATGCATCATACTTATACTGAAAAGAGAGAGCTTTTTCTAAAAGTATTAAAAAGGGCATTTAAAGAAGACGTCTCGATTTACGACATGGAGGCAGGACTGCATTTTCTAATTAATATTAAAACAGACTTAAGTTACCAAGAGATTGAACAAAAGGCGCATGACCACGATATAGAATTATATACGATTAGGCGTTTCATGGCTGATGAACCTGAAAACACACCATTTAAGACACTTATTATTGGATTTGCGAAAATAAATCGAGAAGATATCGAACCTGCTATTTTAAAATTAAAAGACATTATTTATGAAAGTCATTGATAAATAATACATAAAAAATACTTTCATAACCAACGCTTCTAAACAAGATTGGTCATGAAAGTATGATTGTCTTCTATTATATAAACTATTTCTTATAATTGATTTGATAACTTGTGACACTATTAAATGTGTCGCCTTTTCTTAAAATTGATGGTGCTGCTTCATTTAATAAATTAATATCATTAGGTAGTGATTGCGTTTCTAATGTGAAGCCACCATGTACATTAATAGAGTCTTTGAGATCATTCCAATCTACATCGTTCAATGTAAATATGACAACGTCATTCTGATCAGTCGTCATTTCAAGTTCCAATTCATCATTCGACACTTTGAAAGTGCCATCTTCTAATGTCACTGGATGATCGATACCATTAAATTGATTGATTTGTTGTAATCCACTTTCAAATAATTCTTTAAAAGTTACACTTTCTTTACCAATTTCTACATTAATATTCTCTGTATCGAGAGATTCAACAATTTGATTATCTTTAAGCGGATATAATTGAACGTTATGATGAAGTTGATGATTTTCAATGGATGCATTTGTTTCATTCAAATTAAAATACACATGATTCATCGGATTCAATAAAGTATCTTCAGTACTTATTGCTTCATATGTAACCGTCCATTTCAAATTCGTTAAATCATATTGATGTGTTACGGTCATATCAATATCACCTGGGAAATGATCAACTGAATGTTTCAATTCTGCATGATATACAATACGGACAATATCATCTTCATTAACAATGTCATAATCAAACACTTGAGTATGCAATCCGTTAGAACCACCATGTAAATTATGCACACCATCATTTTGTTCAAGCTGATAGGATTCACCATTTAATACAAACTGACCATTTTCAATTCTGCCACCATGTCTTGCAACAGTAGCACCAAAGAAATAAGGATTTTGCTCATAATATTCTATTAAATCATCACTTTCAGTCGGACCAAGGATAACGGATCTATCATCAATTTTCCAATCGACAATCCGCATACCAAAATTCGTGAATTGAACCTTCGAACGCTCATCATAGATTGTAATCAAATCTATATTCTTCTCTTTATCTAAAGTCTCAATCTCAAATGACATTAGCCTCATCCTATTCTATATAGTCTACATGCAGTTATCTAAAGTTTAGCATATTGTTTCAATCAATACTCATTTACATGATCAAACGAATCAGCATAAAAATCATATTTCATATTATTCGTTGGTAAAATTCTTAATTTAGCTTTTCCTACAATTTGTTTGTCGGTAATGAGTCCAACATCTTGGCGACTATCGTTACTATTCAAACGATTATCACCGAGGACTAAATATTTACCTTTCGGAATTACTTTTTCACCCTCAGAATTTTTTGTATCTGAAACATCAAAGTTTTCCGTTAAATACTCCGTGAATTTATGCTTCTTATTAAAATCTAAATAAGGTTCTGCAACTTTTTCATGATTGATATATAATTGATCATTCTTATAACTGACAGTGTCACCAGGTACACCTATTAATCTCTTAATATAATCTTTTTCTTCATTCGCATGAAAAATAATCACATCACCTCTATCAATCGTACCAAGCGTTTTCGAAATTTTACTAACAATCAAATTGTCTTTATCATTAAACGTAGGATACATAGACTGTCCATGCACCTCATATCTACTAAATAAAAAAGTCGTAATAAGCCACGCCACAACAATAGCAACAACGATAGATACAACCCATTCCATTAAATTCTTAACCACTATAACCCTCCTCAAACTCATATTATTATTTACATGTTATTCAAACCATATCATATATTCAAGCATTCTTCCCTTTATTGCTCATTTAATATTTAAATGATAATATTACATTAATATATTATATACTAAAAAGAGGCATTCTCATGAAAGTATCATGGATATTGTGGTGGATTTTAACAATCATTGAAGTTGGTGCATTTTTAACGTTCTCAATCTTTTTATGGTTTAGAGAAGTCGATGCCACTGGAGCTGTGCAAACAACAGAATTAAAATGGTTCTCTATCGGTATCATGGCAACACTTTTTATCATTCCATTCTTAACACAACTCGTATGGTTAATCGTCAATATCATCACTTCTAAAAAGCTAAAAGCTCAAAATATGTAAATATAAAATAACGATACACTCCGACACTTTTCACTTAAATAAGAGATAAAGTTATAGAGTGTATCGTTTGTTTTTTATTAAAAGAGCCACCCTAATTCATGACCTTTTTTACTACTTTATATGCAGCAATTATAAAGAGAAATATTGAAACTCCCCATAATACTGCAGATAAATTGGTTAAACTTCCTTCTAAATTAGTTGCGATAACTGGAAGTATACCTGCTACTAATATTAATAAAATAATTTGTTTCATAAAGTTTCACCCTTTAGTACACTATTCTTTATTTTGGCCATCCTAAATAAATAGCAAAGATAATAAGAACCGCACCGACAACTATAGATCCTTTATAAATATTATGCTCTTTTCTAAGTTTTATACCAACTACTACAATCACTAAACCTAATATAAATGAAAGTAACATTATATAAAAACCCATGTGACATACCTCTTTCATTGTTAATATTATTTTAAATTCTCAAAAACTTATGATATTCATAATATATTTCTTTATAATATAAATGTAACTTTTTATATATAATTATGGTAATCATATATATTAAAGAGATGAAAATGATATCTGTTTTACCAGTAATTATATGAGATGGTATAATATGAAATGAATAATTTCACATAAATTATAAGAAAGAATATCAATGGAGGGTTAAACATGAAAGTAAAAGAATTACTTCAGAAAAGTTTCAACGATTTACTTGAGTTAGAATTAACGGGTTATAATATAGCAGTTGTACTCGTTGCGGTTGTTGTCTTAAGCGTCCTCATCACACCTTTATTTGGAATTCCTGTTGGCCTTTTAGGTGGCGCGTATTACTTAAAAAACTATAAATAATATTTAAAGCCCGTTTCCTTGAAAACGGGCTTTATTGATCAATTCATTATATACTTGCTTGAATTAAACCTATTCCAATTACGACAACAAGATAAATCACAGTCCATATTACTGCTGTCTTTCCTTTAAATCTACTCGTTGCATATAATACAACTCCAAATAAATACGCTGCTAATAATGTTGATAAATCAAATACACCGAGATAATCATTACTTTGACTAAATACTGCCAAACTTGTAATAGAGTGTTTAACTGAATCTAAACCTACAATTGCTATAATAGCTATAACGATGAGATTAAAGATTGTTGTAATTAATTTTACAAATGTTGCAGCTGCAAATAAACTTGAAGCTTTCACATCAGATTTCATAATTTTTGAGATAATTAGAAAGATTAGAAACGAAAAAGCAATGCCTATAATTGGTGCTAAAATACCACCTATGTATGCAAATACTGTAGTAAATGTAGACATTTGATCAATTTCAGTTTCACTTAATCCAGCTTCTTTTAAATCAGCTGTAAGATCAGTTGTTATTGATGTAATCCATATTGAAGCAACTGATAAAATAATGACCAAAATCATATTTAACAACCACTTAGGTCGTTCTCTATAGTTGTTTAAAGTTGGTGCAAATAATAAATTTGAATGTTTCATCACTATACTCCTTTGCTTTTTGTATAATTTAAGGTTAACATTCATAAAGCATTAATAAAATACTTAATTATATAATTAATATTCTTAAATTTTATAATCGTTATTTAATTTTTGCATAGAATATGATATTCATGTACTTCTTAAAGAACTAAGGAAATTAAATATTCATATGATTACTCAACAGAAATAGACAAAATATACCAAATTATGCTATTATGTAAATGAAAAAGGCAACGTGCGGTCACACGTTGCCTATGAGCCCGTTAAAAAGACGGTGACTGTTTCAAAAGTTAAAGTTTAATAAATTTAACCATCGAACTGATCAAAGTTAGTGATGGTTATTTTTTATGGTTATTATTACTAATTAATACTAATTCAATGATTGATATAACAATCATTAGTATTTCATAATCAGTCATATTACTCCTTTCTAGGAGTCGAAACCATTATCATAGGCATCACCCCTTCATTTAAGAGATTAGCCACCATCTATCTAACTTGCTCTGTTATATTATACCAAATTCCCATTATTTGTAACATTATGTTTGGACTTCAATAGACAAAATATGCCAAATTGTGCTATTATGTAAATGAAAAAGGCAACGTGCTGTCACACGCTGCCAATAAGCCCGTTAAAAAGACGGTGGAAAATTTATTAGTTATTAAATAACTATCGCCTCTCCAAAGTTAGCGATGGTTATTTTTTGTGTTTAATTTTATAATTGCGATTACTAAACCTAATAATAGTACGATAAAATTACCGAAACTAAATATTAAGTTCATCACATCGACAATTGTAAACACTAAGGGCATCTCCTTTCTAAAGATTTTGCTGATACTTTCATAAGCATCACCTCACTTTATACTTAGATTAGCCACCATCTATCTAACTTGCTCTGTTATATTATACCAAATTCCCATTATTTGTAACATTATTTTTAGGTTGTTATAGACAAAATATCTGAATTTATTGTATAATATATGCATAAAAAGGCAACGTGCTGTAACACGTTGCCCATGAGCCCGTTAAAAAGACGGTGGATTTTTGATTATGTTAAAAATAACCATCTAAACCTCCAAAGTTAGAGATGGTTATTTTTTTGTGCTTTTTTATGGATATTTTTAATTTTACGCTCTATCACTCATGTATAATTCTACTATTGTTTGTGAATTACATAAAAAACCATGAATAATTAATTACAAATTTAATATTCTTAAATCTCATAAGTATTATTTTTTATTGTTCCTAACTGTGGTAACATTTCCCATGTGAGAATAAAAATATATAGGAGTGAAATAAGTTGAAGCGTAAATTATTTTGGATAATCGGGATTATTGTTATCGTTTTGTTAGTTGTTGTTGCGCTTATTGTAAAACAAACTACAAATGATACAGACGATAAAAAAGACGGTTATGATACATATAAAGTTAAAAAGGAATCTCCTTTAAGTATTTCTGGTAAGGCTTCACCTACTAAAATTAAAACTTATAACAATAATGATCAGTTAGGTGAATTTGTGAGTACAGTTGTTGAAGATGGTCAATCTGTTAAACAAGGTGATCAATTGATTAACTATAATGTAAATGATCAAAAGCGCCAAGATTTACAAGATAAAGTAAATGCTGCACAAAACAAAGTGGATCAAGACTACCAAAATATTAATCAGCAACCGAACAATAATGATTTACAGAACACTTTATCTAAAGATTTAAATACATTAAATGATGCTAACAAACAGTTATCGCAGTATGATCGTCAAGTAAACGAAAGTATATATGCTTCATTTGATGGTAAAGTCGAAATGGAGAATGATAATGACGCTAACAGTGGTGAAGCGATTTTAAAATTAGTCGCAAGTGAACCTCAAATCAAAACTTCTGTATCAGAATTTGATATTACTAAAATTAAGGTTGGCGATGCAGTTAATGTAACTGTGAACAGTACTGGCGGAGAAGGTAAAGGGAAAGTAACAAAGATTTCTGAATTACCTACAAGTTACGATGATAGTAACCAAAGTGAATCGATGAATACTGCCGATCCAGAAAGTGAAACAACGCAGACTTCTAATCCTGTTTCAAATAATCCAAGCGTTGGAAAAGGTAATTCTAAATACCAAGTAACGATTGGTAAATTAGACATTTCTGTTCGTAGTGGCTTCTCAACAGAAGGAGAGATTCCTTTAGATACAATTAAATTACCTAAGTCTGTATTAACAAAAGGTAACCATGTATTTGTTGTCGATAAAAATCATAAAGTTCATAAACGACATATTAATATTAAACGACAAAATGGTGAAATATATGTTGAGAAAGGACTTAAATCTGGAGATAAACTGATCATTTCACCTAAGAAAACATTAAATAATGGTGAAAAGGTTGAGATAGCATCATGATTAATTTAGTTAATGTGAATCGACACTTTAAAAACGGAGAAGAAACAAACCATATATTGAAAGATATTAATATATCTATTGATACAGGTGAATTTATCGCGATTATGGGCCCTTCAGGTTCTGGGAAAAGTACACTAATTAATATTTTAGGGTTTATTGATAGAGGTTACACAGGTGAATATCTGTTTGATGATGAGAATTATCAACAAGTTTCAGATAATAAGCTTGCCTTTATTAGAAATAAAACAGTCGGTTTTGTCTTTCAAAATTTTAAATTGATACAAAATAATACGATCATGGAGAATGTTAGTATCCCCCTATTATATTCAGGTATGTCTTCAAAAGAACGTAAACAACGTGTTGAATCTGTCTTAAAAGAC
The DNA here is from genome assembly GCF_022386165.1 of Mammaliicoccus sp. P-M58. Classification (NCBI taxonomy): domain Bacteria; kingdom Bacillati; phylum Bacillota; class Bacilli; order Caryophanales; family Staphylococcaceae; genus Mammaliicoccus; species Mammaliicoccus sp. P-M58. Next base: position 133,684 of record NZ_JAJNJI010000005.1, on the reverse strand, counting down.
GTTGGAATAGCAGATAAAAAACATCTTGTACCGAATAAATTATCGGGTGGTCAACAACAACGTGTCGCCATCGCGCGCTCGATTGTCAACAAACCTAAATTCATTATCGCTGATGAACCAACAGGTGCGCTTGATTCTCAAACTTCTAAAGATATTATGGATTTATTTGTGCGACTGAATCGCGAGCAAAATACAACTATGATTATTGTTACGCATGATCGTAAAGTAGCTGAACAAGCTGATCGCGTGATACACATATTAGATGGACGTGTTCAGCGAGAAGAGGTGATAGAATGAAGAACTTACCGAATATCATATCAGTCTCTCTCAAATCTATCATGAAGAATAAACGCCGTAACATCTTTACGATGATTGGTATTATTATTGGTATAGCTGCAGTCATTACCATTATGTCTTTAGGTAATGGTTTTAAAAAGACGGCAGCTGATGAATTTGCTGATACGGGTGCGAGTAAAGGACAAGCTATGATTAGCTTCATGCCTGAAAATATGGAAGGCTCTAAAGAAAATCCATTCGACAAACAAGATATTGAGCTCGTCAAACAAATAGACGGTGTCACAGATGCTAAAATTAAAGAAGATGACAGTCAAAGTTATGGAGCAAAAATGACCAATTCACAAAAGCAATATGACATCAATATCTTTAAAAAAGACCTTGTCGATAATGCATCTGAAGGTAAAGGATTCACACAATCAGATAATGAATTGAAAGAAAAAGTCGTCACAATCGATCAAACAATCGCTAAAAAAGCGTTCAAAGGTGACGCGATTGGCAAGACGTTATTTATAGATGACCAAGGATTTAAAATTGTAGGTATTGTCAATAATCCTATGTATGAAAATACAGTCAATATGCCTAGCGAAACATTCAATCGATATATGGGCGACTTAAGTCAGGAACTTCCACAACTTGAATTAAAAGTAGATAACGATGATAACAAAAAAGAAATCGCTAATAAGGCAGCTAAGCTCTTAAATAAAAGAGGTTCGGGCATGAGCGAAGGTAGTTATCAGTATTCAGATATGGAAGAAGTCATGAAAAGTATTACACAAGTATTCGATGCCATTACGTACTTTGTTGCAGCAGTAGCAGGAATTTCATTATTCATTGCTGGTATAGGTGTGATGAATGTTATGTATATTTCAGTCGCTGAACGTACAGAAGAAATTGCGATAAGACGTGCATTTGGGGCTAAGGGTCGAGACATTGAAATACAATTCTTAATAGAAAGTATCGTGCTATGTCTAATCGGTGGCATTATAGGTTTAATCATAGGTATCTTGATTTCTAAACTTGTAGAAGCCGTTACACCTGATATGGTTCAAAGTGTTGTGAGTCTAGGATCTATTTTACTTGCTGTCGGCGTTTCAACGTTAATTGGTATTGTATTTGGTTGGATACCAGCAAGGTCAGCATCTAAGAAAGAACTAATAGATATAATTAAATAGTTTAAATATAATTTAACCGCCACCTGAGTTGTCGTCCAACTCAGGTGGCGGTATTATTAGTTATACTTCAGTTAATGCATTATTAAAGTCTGCTATCATTTTGTGCCATGCTTCGTCAATACGTTCATCTAAACCGAATAGCCCGCTTCTTCCCAATATATAAATATCTGGATTGGCTTTTTGAATTTTACTAAATGTCTTCTTATTTGAAGAACCATCCATTTCAATTAAATATTTGTATTGATGTTCATCTCTTAACTTTCTTAATTCTACTATTTTATCTAATGTTTCATCGATAAATTTTTCTCCAGCAAACCCTGGGTCAACGGTCATAATTGTGATCTTATCTAAATATTGAATATATGGTTTAATCACTTCGATGGGTGTTTCTGGATTTAATACGATCCCTACTTTTTTACCTTGATCATGAATCTTATGAATCAATCGGTAAGCGACACCATTGACGACTTCTGCATGTATACATATATAATCTGTATCTACTTTTAATAATTCATCCACCCAAAATGAAGGCTCCGTGACCATTAAATGCGCAGAAATGGGTACGTCAGAAATTTTCTTAACTTGTTCAATAAACCAAGGTGAAAGTGTAATATTCGGGACATAATGACCGTCCATAATATCTATATGATAAGATTCTACGTGCTGATTCAAAAATGTAATCTGCTCGCTAAATTTATCTAAGTCCATCGTCATTAATGATGGTGAAAACTTTACATTCTCCATGTGTTAAACCTCCATTAGTATACTTTAATATCTCCTAATTCTATGTCATCTTCTTCAATTTCATCGACCATTTCTTCTGATTCATTTACAGGTTTCTTAAGTAGTACAAGTACTAGAGCTGTAACAATAACATTTGCTACGATAGCGATGACGAAACCTAATGGTTGAGACATTGTTGGAATTGCTAACATGCCACCAAACGGTACTTTCGAGTCAGCGTTCATCACCATTGAAATCGCGCCACCTACTGCACCACCGATTCCTGTTGCAATAACACATCTAATAATGTCATTTAAAACAATCGGTAAGACGCCTTCTACTATTTCAATAATCCCCATTGGAAATGCTGTTTTTAATGTTTCTACTTCTACTTTTTTATAAATATTTTTACGCATTAATCTTCCAATCCAATATGCAAATGCGAATCCAATTGGCGTAGCTGTGTTAACGACAATCAATGCTGTTATAGGTTCATGAATACCTTGTGCTTGTAAAGTTAATACAAATGCAAATACTGTCTTATTAATTGGACCACCATAATCGACACTTGCTAATACACCGATGATAATGCCGTAAATTAATTTAGAAGTACCACTTAGAGATTGTAAATACTCAGTTAAAATATGCGTGAATTGTGTAATTGGCGCTCCGATTACATAGACCATAATGAGCCCACCTACAAGTGAAGCAATAAATGGAATTACAAGCATCGGCATTAAGCCTTTAGCCCAATTTGGCATTTTGATATATTTAATAATTAATACAACAAGATATCCTGCCAAGAACCCACCTATTAATCCTCCGATAAAACCTGATCCAACTGCATTAGCTGTTAAACCAATAACGAGGCCAGGTGCTATACCCGGTTTATCAGCAATTGAATAAGCTATACCTGTTGCAATAACGACTGGTAACATACCCAGTCCAGCACCACCAAGTGTTGCGAGTACATCCCAGAATGAATAGCCAGTCTTCGTCAAATCTGTTGATGAATCTCCACCTAACGCCATCCCAATTGCGATCATGAATCCCGCTCCACATACAACTGGAATTAAATAAGATATTGCCGTAAGTAAATGACCTTTTAAATTCAACTGATTAAAAAATGTTTTCACGTTATCTCCCCCTTTGTTAGTTAGATAAAATTGCTACAACTTCTGTTTTATTTTTAGAATTTAGTAATTGCTCAATCACTTCATCATTACTCAACTTTCTTGCGATTAATGATAAGAGTTTCAAATGTTCTTTAGAATTGTCGCTATCTTCACCAACTGCAAGTAATATAACGACTTTCGCACCTTTATCATCTAAAGATGGCCACTCTACTTCATCTTTTAAGACGCCAATTGCAATACCAACTTTGTTAACGCTACTACTTTTCCCATGTGGAATCGCCACAAAGTTACCAATACCTGTTACGCCTTCTGACTCTCTTTTATAAACCGCTTCTAAAAATGCTTCTGAATTGTCTATATATTGTTCTTTATCAAATAAATGAACGAGTGTTTCTAAAGTTTCTTCTCTATTATTTGTCTCAAGTTCTGTTAAGATTGTGTTCTCATCTAATACATCTATTAAATTCATATGGCATCTCCTTTATTGTTGTGAAATTTGTTCAATTTTTTCTATTAATTTATTTGGAGATTTTATTGCGACATCTGTCGGTATTTCGATGACTTTTTTACCTTCAAATCTTTCTTTAGCGCTTACCTTTACATCTACAGCAAGCAACACGATATCAGCTTGTTTAATATCTTCAGGTGACAATTCATTTTCTACACCAATTGTCCCTTGCGTTTCAATTTTGATACTATGACCTTTCTTTTCAGCTGCCTTTTCTAACTTTTCAGCTGCGATATATGTGTGTGCAATACCTACTGTACAAGCACAAATACTCACGATATTCATCTTTCATTCCTCCAATTATATTAATGATTCTACAAAGTCTTCGTTTGCTAAATTTCTCATAAATGCTTGAATGTCTTGCAATACTGCTGGATTTTCTTGTGGTTTAAGATTTAGCAAAATAATCAATTTCAATGACTGGTCATGCCAATTGATAAAATTTGTCTCATTTTTGATTAAAAATATTTTAGTCTTTAAAATGTTCTCACTTTGAATGTGCGGTAAAATCACTTCTGGAAAAATTTCAATATTCCCATGTTGTTCTCTCTCATGTACTTCTTCAATAAAAACACTTTCAGACTGAATGTATTGATCTTTCTTTAACTGACTACCTATTTCTTCTATGACATCTTGATATATTGCGTTAGTTGTTTTAATTTCATAAAATATCGATTCATTCATTGTTATCACCTAACATTTCTATCATCTTTCGCAATTTAATTTGATCATTCTTATTAAACATTGCGCTGATGACAACGATTGGAATTTGCTTTACTTCAGGTATATGAACAGTTGAAATAATCAAATCGATTTTATGCAAGTCATCTTCTTGTAAATCAAAAGAAGATTTAACATCTACAATCTCAATTTCAGGTACATTTCTGTCTATTTTGGTTTTCAATAATTCAGAAGTCCCTATGCCTGTAGTACAAGTAATCAGTGTCTGTATTTTCTTCGGGTTTCTCTCAAGTTCTTTCGCAAAATACAATGTTAAAAAGCCTATTTCATCGTCATTCATTTTTTTAATATGATATGTTTCAGAAATTTGATCTGAAATTTGTCGAATAACTGTAAATACATGTGGATATTCAATTTTAATTTGTTCTATTAAAGCATTTCTGACATTTAACCCATGTTCAATTCGATTAAGCATCGGTTTAATATGTTTAAGAAGTTGCTGCTCTAAATCAATATTTTTAAATGAATGATTTAATTCCTGACTCGCACCGTCTATCAAAGCATTTGTTATGTCGATGACTTCTTGTGAATATTGCATGTCTTCTTGATTATGCTGAACATTTTGCGTTTCAAATCTTGAAGAAATAAGATATTCAAACAAATAAATTCGTTCATTTTCAGGTAATTGAGTATGAAGATATTGTTCAACATTTCCAATTACCATGTCACTCATTCTATAAAATGATTGATACTCATTTTTTAACTTTATCAATTCAGGTGTCTTTCTATCTTTGTCTTGTTTGATTACACCTCTTTTTCTAAAGCGCATAATTAAAATATATAAATGAGAGAAAATGTTCACATTATAAGGATAAGGAATAATCATATCTTTATAACTCTCAATCTTATTTATTTGTTCTTGGACAAAATGTGCATCTTTATCTTCAGTTTGATCGATAACATTATATGCAGAGAAATTAGACAGTTGCCCATCTCCAATGAGTTCTAACAATGCATTTCGAATATCACTCTCATCACCATTTATAGATAAATGACGATTCTTTCTTTCTAAATTTAAATTAAAACGTTTTAACATCTCTTCTATTTTTCTCTCATCTGTATTTAGTACACTTTCAGAAATATAATAACGTTCGATAATATTAAAGATAGATATCGACTTAGGGGAGATTAACAATAAATCTTTAGTCATCATATTTCGTCTTTCAATAGGAGAAAACAAATCATTTTGATGAAGTTGCCCCGTTTCATGCTGTTCAATATATTCTTTATCATCAATACGATAGCCCTTACCTTTTTGAGATATAATAAGAGGCTCTTTATAATAATCATTTATACGTTTAACAAGTCGATAAATCGTTTTAGTAGAAACATCTAGATGTTTAGCCAATCGATTCGAATCGACAAACGAATGCGCATTTAATAAGTAATGAATTAACTTCTCTTGATTATCACCTTCCATGACTTTTACAACCTCCCTGTAGCTTTATCATAAAACAAATATATGTAAGCGTTTTACTTTTGTTTGTCCATTACAATAGACATTAAAATATCATTCATTATAAACTATCGCGTTACTAAAGTAATGAATTAACCTCTTTTACACTTCTACATTTGTAAAAAGTCTGCATACCAATTAAAATTGCGCACAAAAAAACTCACTTTAGCAAAATTGCTAAAATGAGTTTGAAATTAAAGTTCTATAAGTGTTTTATTCGTTTGAAACTTCCCTTGCTCAAAAAATTCTGGGACACCTTCGAATTTAATATGCTTAGTAAAATAGCTTTCTTGTATTTCACCTTGTCGAATTTGCTCAATTACGAAATCGAAATCATTTAATGTCGCATTTCTACTTCCCATAAGTGTTATTTCTTTAGCATGAAATTCTGGGTCTACAAATTCAATAGTGTCTTTAACTAAACCGACGTAGACTATTTTACCGCCATGATTAACGTAATTAAATGCTTGTTCCATAGACTTCTTATTCCCAGTTGCATCAAATACAATTGTTGGATATTCATTATCATTTACTGAAAGTATGTCGTCAATAATGGAAGGACTAACTACTATCGTTTCATCACACTCAGACCATTCTTTACAAAATTCTAATCTTTCAGCACTAAGATCAACTACAATAACCTTTGCACCTTTTAATTTAGAGAAACGAGCAACGCCTAAACCGATTGGACCAGCTCCAACAACTAATACTGTTTCACCTGATTGAACATCTGCTCTATTAACACCATGTGCACCAATGCTTAAAGGTTCAATCATAGCAGACATATGAATCGGTAAATCGTTAACTTCAATCACATTTTGAGCTGGAACTGATAAATATTCTGTCATACCCCCATCTCTATGTACACCGATTACTTCTATGTTCTGGCAACAATTCGTCTTATTATTACGACAAGCTAAACATTTTCCACAATGGACATAAGGTATGATCGTAACTTTATCGTCTATCGAAATATCTTCAACATTTTTTCCAATCTCTTTAACGATCCCTGACAATTCATGTCCTAATATTCTAGGATATTCAAAAAATGGCTGATTGCCACCATAGGCATGAATATCTGTTCCACATATTCCAATATGTTTTACATTAATTAATATATGGTCATCTTCTATGAAGATTTGTTCTTTAGTTTCTTGAATAATCATTTTCCCAGGTTCTTCACAAACAATTGATTTCATATTATACACTTTCTTTCATTTTTATTTTGAATTAAAGTTCAATAGTTCCAAATGTTTACCAATATGATTTTTAAGTAATTCAGCATATTCATCTTCATATTTTTCTAAAACGGCATATATATCATCTTTAAAAATATAGTGACCATTATCATTTTTAACTGTCAGCAATAATCCATATGAGACATGTAGAAGTTGTCTCGCATTATCATCTTCTAAATAAGATTTATATTGTGTTTCAGTTAATTGCTCAATTGGCTTTATATCTTCAATATTAGGTGTGATGTGATAATATTTTTGCGTTTCTGCAAAATGATCCAAAGCATATTGATGTATATTTCGATATAGTTTTGGTTCATGTATGGCTATTAAGCGCACAGCTTCTAACCAATTTGTACCTGCTGTTTTTAGATGGAAACGTTTATGCGTCTTTTCACTTATTAAAGGAAATACTGAGAATTTATCACTACCTGAGTGAATGCTTAATTTATATTTAAAATAATCTGCAATATTAGCATGTACTTCAAGCTCTTGTTCAAACTGAGCAATATCACCAATATAATCTATACCTTTTTGAAATTCTCCACAAAATCTTGGTGCTAAACTCGTCACTTGCACATCTTGATCATATAATTCCTTTGATACAAAAAAGTGATCAAAAGGTGTTGTAATAGTCATTGTTTCATCAATAGAAATTTCAAAATCAATATCTCTATCTAAACGCTCGATGTAAGTTTTGTATATATAAACCATGTATTCGATTGCTTTATGATAAACGACAACAACTTTCATAAGTTCATGTTTATCAAACACCAAATCATTATGTTCGATTTGATAAGACTTACCTAAGTACTTATCTTCATAGTATTGCTTTATCTCTTGATTAAACGGTTGATAGGCAGCTTCTACTTCATCATGATTGTCTAAATCAACATCATTTCTAATATAATCAGAACAATCTAAAGTTAACATCGAAATACCGAGTTCTAATTCATGTTTGATATCGCTTTCTTCTTTAAGATGATCACCATCTGCACCGTAACCATCTGTATAACCTTCTTGTATAACACTGTAAGCTGCTGAGTCGATAACATCTTCCATTTTTCGATTTGTTAAATCTAATTCTCGAATACTTTGTTGTGCAAAAACAGGTCTCATTTTAGAAGTTCTTACTGCTTCAACATGGCCAGGTGTCGCCAGACCTAATCTATCACCTAAACCTATCGTTGTTTCATTCCGACCAAATGCTCGCGGTTTTGTAAATTCAAAATATTGATTTAACGCTAATCTATTTTCATGAGTTAATGGGCACAATTTTGCATCATTACCATATTCTTCACCATTAAGATCTTGAAATAAATGATCATTACCAACTGCTAATAAATACTTTTCGTTTTCAGCTTTAATCATGATAATACTTGTATTTTTTTCTTTAAATAGAGATTTTTTATATACTTTTATGATTTCTGATTCTGGTAATTCATCTTTTTTCATAGAAGAAATAATCTGATGTAATCCTTCCATTATTTCACCCATCCTTTACTCGATTTTATACGCTTTCAGGTTTTACAATTGGTTTAACAAAGAATATAACGGCGATAGAAGCTATCACTGCTAATCCACCTGCAAGTAGAAAGGCAGCTGTGTATGTTCCTGTTGTTTGAATAATATAACCTGTAATAGTTGGACCAATTATACCCGCTGTATTGGCTAATAAATGCATAAAACCACCAACAGATCCAACATTATTACTATCTACAACGTCTTGTACAATCGCCCAATAAATTGCGCCTGTTAAATATAAGAATAAAACAGATAAGGCAACTAACGTTACAGCACCCGCAGTTGTTGTGACTATTCCCGAAATACCGATACACACAGCTGAAAGGAATAAACAAACAACTAGGACAACTTTTCTAGAGAAAAGCACACCTTTTTGAACAGTATGTTTATAAACAAAGTCTGATACTATACCACTCATTGCTAACCCTAAAAATCCTAAAACCCAAGGTATGACAGTAATTAAACTCATGTTTTCTATACTTAAGTTTCGAGCATCAACTAAATAACTTGGGAACCATGTTAAGAAGAAGAATAAGATATAGTTATAAGCAAAGAAAGCAAATGCTGTAAAGAGCACAGTTGGATTCTTTAAATAATATCCTAATTTAAATGTAGTAACTGGTGCTATATCTGCTTTTTCATCAATTTTAGTTTCTTCAATATAATCTGGTTTTTCTTTCGCAAAGAACCACCAAGATATAGCCCAAATTAAACCAATGACCATAATAGCTACGAAAGATACTCTCCAACCTAAATGTAAAGCGATATATCCAACTATCGGACCTGAAATAGCACCACCAAGAGGTGTTCCACTGTTTGCTAGTCCTACAGCTGTTGCACGTTTTGAAGGTGGATACCAGTTATTGACCATCTTATTAATCGTTGCACTTAATGGACCCTCACCCATTCCAAACAATATTCGGACAATAAATAAACTTACAAATCCAACTACTAAAACAATCGCACCACTAAATAGTGACCAAACAATCATTGCAACAAACAATGTGATTTTTGCACCAAATTTATCAGAAGCTACACCACCGACAAAGTTGAAAATTGCATAACCAATTGAAAAACTACTAAAAATAATACCCATTTGACCTGGTGTTAATTTTAAATCCTCTTGTATAAATGGTGCTGCTACTGAAAGTGCAGAACGATCTAAATAATTGATAACACCCGCTAAAAATAGAAATATTAAAATAATCTTGCCATTTCTACCTATTTTTCCCATGCTTCAATCCCCTTTATATGTTTATTAAACGCCTGAGTATGCCATAAAACCGCCATCAACTGGTACAGTAATGCCATTTACAAATGATGAATATTCTTTATCTAATAACCATAAAATCGTACCGATAAGTGCTTCTGGTTTTCCAAATTCTCCAAGTGGGGTTTGGCTTAATATTTTTTCTGAACGTGCCGTCAGACTTCCGTCTTCATTTAATAATAAGTCTCTATTTTGTTCTGTTAAGAAAAATCCTGGTGCTATCGCATTGACTCTAATATCTTCCTCTGCAAAATAAACAGCCAACCACTGCGTAAAATTATTAATGGCAGCTTTTGCTGCACTATATGCTGGGACTTTAGTCATTGGTGCATAACTGCTCATAGAAGAAAAATTAATAATACTGGCATGCTCTGACTTCAGTAATTCTTTACCGAATACTTTAGCAGCAACAAATGAACCAATAAAATTATTATTAAATACATGTTCAAATCCACTTTGTTCTAAATCGAAAAAGTTTTTTTTATCTTCAGCATTATATGATTCTGAATCTGTAATAGCGTCAGGGTTATTACCACCTGCACCATTAATTAAATAGTCAATTTTTCCAAATGCTTCTAAAATTTCATCTTTAGCTTTTGTAAGCGATTCTTCATTTGTCACATCAACTGAATAGTTACGAGCAATACCACCTTCAGCTTCTATTTCTTTAACAACTTCTGCACCTTTATCATAAGTACGATTTAAAATGGCGATTTGCATGCCTTGTTTGCCTAATTCTTTCGCAATTGTTCTACAAAGAACTCCGCTGCCACCTGTAATTACAACAACTTTATCTTTTAAACTTTCATGTTTACTAAACATTTTTACCAGACTCCTTTTCAAGTTGATATGCATCCCATAATCCATTTAAGTACATAATACCTAATGCTCTATCATATAATCCGTATCCTGGACGACATTCTTCATTCCATAAATGTCTGCCATGATCTGGTCGAATATACCCTTTATAATCTGCATCTGATAAATGTTTCATAATTTGTGCAATATCAATATTACCGTCTTCTGTAAAATGAGAAGTTTCAACAAAACTGCCATTTTCATAGATATGAACATTTCTAATATGCATAAATGGTGCGTGCTCATGGTATTTCAAAGCAATTTCTGCCATATCATTATCTTTACTAGCACCCATAGAGCCCGTACATAACGTAATCGCATTATTTGGACTATTATTGATTTCAAACATTCTTTCGTAGCTATCTGCGCCAGTTATAATTCTTGGTAAGTTGAAAATAGAATATGGTGGATCATCTGGGTGAATTGCCATTTTAATACCGCAACGTTCTGCAGTTGGAATGATTGCGTTTATAAAGTATGCAAAGTTTTCCCATAATTTTTCTTCACCTATATCTTTATATGCTTCAAATAGTTCTGAAATTTGATCTAATTTTTCTGGTTCCCAACCTGGCATTGTTAAATTTTTACTCGCACTTGAAACAGTTTCTATTAATTCTTTCGGATCTAGATTTTTAACTTTTTCATAATCAAAGTATAGTGCTGTAGAACCATCTTCTAATGGATGGAACATATCTGTTCTAGTCCAATCAAATATTGGCATGAAGTTATAACAAATAACTTCCACACCATATTCAGCTAAATTCTCAATTGTCTGTTTATAGTTTTCAATTAATTCATCGCGTTCACTGTTACCTAATTTAATTGATTCATGAACATTTACACTTTCAACAACTTTTGCATTAAATCCATGTGATTCAATATATTCAACTTCATCTTTAATCTCTTCTTTTTCCCAAACAGCACCAACTGGCTTTTCATGAAGTGCCCATACAATCCCAGTTGTATTAGGTATTTGTTTAATATCTTCTAATGTAATTGTGTCATTGTTTCTTCCGTACCAACGAAATGTCATTTCCATTTTATCCATCTCCTAATTGAAATTAATAATAGCCTTCTTAACTTGTTCTGGATGTTCATCTATATATTGAAATGCTTCTTTTGCTTCATTTAATTCAAATTGATGTGTGACTAAATCAAAATCATCAAACTTACCTTTTTCAATATTCTCTATTACCTCTGCAAATTTATAAGTTTGTAATCTTGAACCAACGATTGTCAGTTCATTTTTTGTAATAGGCATTTGTGAAATGTTAGCTGGTCTTTCATCAAATCCTAATACGACCACTCTTCCTGCTGCAGATGTTACTTGAACACTTGTTTCAAATGTTTGAGGCATACAAACTGCATCTATCGACACATTGACGCCTTCTCCATTCGTGATGGATCTAACTTCTTCAAGTAAATCTTTCTCAGCCACATTAATAGTAATATCTGCACCTTGTAGTTTTGCATAATCCAATCTTGATTGATCTAAATCTGAAATGATTACTTTCACATCTTTCAACTTTGCGTATCGTAATATGCATAATCCAATAGGACCTGCACCCTGTATAAGTAGAGTATCTCCATCTTGAAGATTCCCTCTACTAGTTGCTTGAGCACCAATTGTAAGTGGTTCAATCAGTACACTCATTTCAAAAGGAATATCTTTATTGACTTTATGAAGTTGCTTCTCATTAATTGCGAAGTACTCTCTCATACCACCATCTTCATGAACACCAAAGACGACTAAATCCTCACATACATTTGGTCTGTCTTGCTTACATGCATAACATTCTCCACAAGGTCTAATAGGTTCAACGACAACGTGATCGCCTACTTGTAATTCAGACTCTCTATAAACCTCGTCTACAACGCCTACTACTTCATGTCCAACCACTCTAGGAATAGTTGCTAATGGGTTAGTTCCATGTAAAATATGTCTATCTGAACCGCATATGCCAACCTTTTTAGTTTTTACTAAAATATTTTGTTGTTCGTTTATCTTAGGTTTATCTAACGTTTCTACAACAAGTTCATTTTTTCCGATTACTCTAGCTGCTTTCATGTATACACACTCTTTTCTATCTATTTATAAGTTCTTTACCACTCAAGAAACTTTCTACTTGTTCTAAATATGGCAATCCTTCGTTATCGCCTATTACTTCTGTAACCATTCCACCAACTGCATTTGCGAATCTTACGCGTTCTTTTGCTGTATATTCTTTACTTAAAGCGAACAAGTATCCACTTGAAAAGCCATCTCCAGCGCCTACTGTATCGATTGGACTTACTGGAAAAACTTTTGTTTCAAATTGTTCTTCATTGCTTACAAATTGTGTTGGTAAATGTCCACGTTTGATAATAATTTCTTGCAAGTCTTGTTCTTTTAATAAATCTTCAATATTTTCAAATGGTGTGGCTATTTTAAGAATTTCTAGTTCTTCATCGCTTGTTAACAGAATATCTGTATAAGGTAATAATGCGCCTAGACTTTCACTTGCTGTCTCTTTAGTCCAAGTTTTTAGTCTAATATTAGGATCTAAAGTTACAGTTGTATTTGCTTTTTGCGCTTTTTTCATCATCGCTTGAATCAGTTTAATTTTATGATGTAATAATGCGACAAACACACCACTGACGTGGAAATAATCAATTTCATCAAAGTTAATATGTGCGACATCTTCTTCTGATAAGTCTTTAATGGGTGCATTGTCTCGATAATAAAATGAAGCACCGCTTCCATCTGCATTTATTTGTTTAAAATAAACGGACGTGTTTTTCCCTGATACTTGTTCGATATGATCTGTATCAATACCTTCTCCACGTAAATTATTGATAATATGTTGACCAAATTCATCTTTACCAACTTTTGAATAAAAAGTTGTTTCTAACCCTAATCTACTCGCACCAATTGCTACATTTAATTCCGCGCCTCCAATTGTTCTTTGGAATGTATGATTAAATTTCAAAGGTCCTTTATTACTAGGATTCATGGCTATCATGGAATCACCAATTGTGAAAAGCCTCATTTCTACCACTCACTTTCATCGATTTCTAACAGCTTCTACATACTTTTGAGTTTTTTCTGAAATAACTTCATAATTATTTCCTGTAAATTCTTTCGTTAAGTCGCCACCAATACCTACAGCGAATGAACCTTTTTCAATCCAATCTGATACGTTATCTAAATTCACGCCTCCAGAAGGCATGAGTTCTACGTTAGGTACTGGACCTTTAATATCTTTAATAAATCCGGCACCTAATTGTCCTCCTGGGAACAGTTTAATTAAATCCGAACCATAGCGTAATGCTTCTATAATTTCTGTTGCACTACTACAACCTGGTAAATATGGAATGGAATATATATTACATAATTTAGATATATTGGTGTCTAAATGTGGACTTACAATATATTGAGCGCCTTTATTAATCGCAATTTGTGCTGTAGCAGCATCTAACACTGTACCTGCACCAAGTACGATATCATCTCCATATTGTTTATGTACTTGATTAATCACTTCTTCAGCATTCGGTACAGTAAACGTAATTTCTATATTTTTAAATCCACCTTTAATAATTTCATCAACAATTTTCTTTGTTTCATCCTCGTCATTTCCTCTAACAACTGCAACGAGGTAATTTTCATGTAGCTGGTTTAAAATTTTATATTTTTTCAAAATAGCCCTCCGTTCCACATTGTGATACAATGTATTATATAGTAATATTTAGTATTATTATAACGTTTGTGAAAACGTTGTCAATTATTTATTTTCATCTATGTTACTTAATTCATAGATTAATTTATGCTATATTTTTATCAAAGAGGTGATGATTATGGCTTCTAACGTTCAATCCATTGACCGCGCATTAAGCATTTTAGAAATCATATCTGAAAAAGAACAAATATCATTAAAAGACTTAGTAGATGAAATTCAATTATCTAAAGCAACTGTACATAGACTTGTTAATTCATTGATTAGCAACGGCTATGTACAACAAAACGCATTGACCAATCAATATGAAATAACTTTTAAAATGTTCCAACTTGGGAATAAACGTGTACAAAATATTGATTTTTTAAATGTAGCTAAAAGTATGATTAGTCAGCTGATGACAACAGTTGGGGAAACATGTCATTTAGTAGTGGAAGACAATAACGAAGTGGTATATATAGATAAATTTATACCAAGCAATAACAATCGATCGATGGCATCTAAAATCGGGAAACGAGCACCTATGTATTGCACAGCAGTAGGTAAATCTATACTTTCGACGTATGAGAATGAAAGAATCCAAGAAATATGGAATCAATCGAATATTGTTAAACTAACCGAAAATACAATCACAGACTATGATCAATTCATCGATGAAATTGCAGTCATCCGAGAACAAGGTTATTCAGTAGATAATGAAGAAAACGAAAAAGGCATATATTGCGTAAGTACCTACTTCGTAAACTATCGAAACGAAGTCCAAGGCGCTATCAGCCTATCATTCCCTACAACAGAATTAGATAAGAAAGAGTTCTTTGTAGAAGAATTAAAAACATGTGCTAACAAAATTTCTAGATTACTTGGGTATCATTAAGAGATTGGGCCATAATATAGGGGGGGACGCACGATATCTCTTAGTCTTCGTGCGTTACACCCTGTTTTTGCACCTTATCGCACGAAATCTCTTAGTCTTCGTGCGTTATGGTTTTACGTTAAGTCAGTATTCAAATTTGAATGTATTAAAATACTCAAAAACAAGCCTATCACTTTAAAACTGACATAATCAGTTAAGTGATAGGCTTGTTTTTCTGTGCAAAAAATATAGTTTATGTTATATTATAATTAAATAATTATTGCAAATGCAATAAAAAAGGAGGAAGCTATGGTAGATATATTAAGAAATATAGGTATTATTTCAAGGGCTCTCGATTCGATAAGCAACATAGAATTTAAAGAATTAAATTTAAATAAAGGCCAATTCGTATACTTAGTTAGAATTTGTGAAAACCCTGGAATCATTCAAGAGCAATTGGTGGAGATGTTAAAGATCGACCGCGCTACTGCCTCTAGAGCAATAAAAAATTTAGAAAAACATGATTTTATTATCAAAAAAAATGAAGAATACAACAAGAAAAATAAATTACTATTCCCTACCGAAAAAGGATTAGAAATATATCCATTTATTATTAGAGAAAATGAATACTCTAATTCCGTTGCACTTAAAGGATTTGATAAAGCAGAAATTGCTAAGTTTGCAAAAGACTTGGAAAAAGTAAAAAATAACATCTCTGATGACTGGTTAAATGTCAAAAAAGGTAATAAAAGAGAATATTGAACTAAGGGGTGCTAATATGATAAGAAAATGTTCAAAAAAAGATATAAATGAATTAAAAGATATTTCATACGTTACATTTGATGAAACCTTTAGAAGAGATAATAAAAAAGGAAATATAGACCAATATTTAGCAAATACTTTTACATTAGAAAAATTACAACTAGAATTAGAAAATGAAAATTCATTCTTTTATTTTATTTACTACCAAGAATCTTTAGCAGGCTATTTAAAGGTCAATATAAAAGATGCACAAACAGAACTTTTTGAAGGCAATAATCTAGAAATAGAGCGTATTTATATATTAAATGATTTTCAAAAAAATGGACTTGGTAAACAACTTTATAATAAAGCATTGGAAGTTGCTCAAGCATTATCATGTAACCATATTTGGTTAGGTGTATGGGAGCAAAATCAAAATGCTATTGCATTCTATAAAAGTTTAGGTTTTAAAAAAATTGATGAACATGCCTTTTATATGGGTGATGAAAGACAAATTGATCATATTATGATGAATGATTTATAAGGGGGCGTTTACATGTATGTACCAAAATATTATCAAATGAAGGATTATACAAAAATCAAAGATTTTATGATGCATAATAATTTTGTAACCATCATTACTTATGACGAATTAAAACCACTTGCTACACATTTACCTGTTAATATTGAAGAAAAAGATAATACCTTATATGTATCAGGTCATTTTGCAAAGGCTAATAAACAATGGAAAACAATCGTATCAAATGAACATATCCTTATCATATTCCACGGTCCTCATGCCTATATTTCCTCTACATGGTATGAGAAAGAAGATGTTCCAACTTGGGATTACCAAAGTATACATGCGTATGGCAAAGGACATTTGTTAAGTGAGTCAGAGTTAATAGATGATTTGACGATCCTATTAAATAAATATGAAAGTCATCGACAAAATGGTGCTACTTGGAATAATTTATCAGATCAAACAAAAAAACAAGTTAAAGGTATTGTAGGTTTTAAAATGGAAATTGAAGAAATTGATGCTGCTTATAAACTAAGCCAAAATCGTAGTGATATTGATAAAAAGAATATTGTTTCGGAGCTTAATAAAAGTGTAAATCCTGTAGACACAGTTTTGGCTAAGGAAATTGAAGATAATAAATAAATGTTGTTACATAGATCTCCTCACTTTTAATATTAGTGAGGGGATTTATGTATTTATCTAAACTCATAGTTCTTAATTTCATTTACAATCGTATTATATTTATTTGTCTTGTATCTTGATTTATTAGACACAATAAAGAAATTTCGATTTAAATCTAGGTCGTTTGTGACGATATAATCTTCATCAAATGATTTTATAGAGAAATTGGATAGTATTGTAAACCCCATGTTTTGTTTAACGAGTTCTAAAATTAATTGGTTATCATTAATGACTACTTTACGAGATGTTAAATTCAGTTGTTGTAATAGCATATCTTGATAATATCTTATTCCTGATCCTGTTTCTCTAACGTAACATCTTAATTGATTTAAATTTTGGTTTGTTTGTTTATTTTTCACGAGTAATAATTTATCTCTTGTTAAGACTTCACTATTGATTTTGTCGTCCAGTACTGGCTTTTCGATAATGCCTAGATCAAGTGAGTAATCTTTCAATTTACTTAATATATCAGCTGAGTTATAGACATAAATATGAATATTCAGTTTCGGATATTTCGTTTGTAGATAGATTGTTAAATCTAATAACATCGATTGGCCGAATGTGTGACTCGTCCCTATGATAAACTTCCCCTTCACATCTTCTTTATGCTGATTAATTTTTGTTTGCAGTTGCTCATCTAAAATTGCTAACTGGCATGCGTAGTTATATAACTCTCTTCCCTCTTCTGTCAAAATAATATGCTTTCTCGTATTTTCAAAAATTTTGATTTGATATTTTTCTTCTAGTGTCTTGATATCTCTACTTATGGATGGCTGTGATTTATATAACTTTTCTGCAGCATTTGTAAACCCTTCTTCTTCTA
Organism: Mammaliicoccus sp. P-M58; assembly: GCF_022386165.1. Taxonomy (NCBI): domain Bacteria; kingdom Bacillati; phylum Bacillota; class Bacilli; order Caryophanales; family Staphylococcaceae; genus Mammaliicoccus; species Mammaliicoccus sp. P-M58. The sequence goes on along the minus strand of NZ_JAJNJI010000005.1, from coordinate 115,430 downwards.
CAATAACTTTCAAAATTTGTAATTTATCTTCCAATTCAACCACCTCATATCATTTTTGTTATATTATATATTTAAAAATAGCATTTCACAAATATTCATCTTGCGATTAAACTTACGTTGAGGTGAGCATTATGTGGGAAAAATTTAATAAACGTTTTTTACTCGGTATTGGATTTACGTTTTTAGTTGCTATTGTCAGTATACTTTTATCGTATTTACCGGTATTTAACAAAGTCGGGGCACTCGCAATCGCGATTATTACAGCTATTTTATATAGACATTTCAGGGGATACCCAACGCAAATCGAATCGGGAATTGCATTTTCATCAAAAAAATTATTAAGATTTGCGATTATTTTATACGGACTTAAGTTAAATTTATGGACAATTATACACCAAGGTAGCACATTATTATTACTAGATGTTGGTGTAGTCGCTTTTGCGATATTGTTTATTTTATTTTTAAATAAAATCATTAAAGGAGATAACAATTTAGTCTTGTTATTAGGTGTTGGAACTGGTGTTTGTGGTGCAGCTGCGATTGCCGCGATATCACCTATACTTAAATCTAAAGACAGTGATGTTGGAATTAGTGTAGGTTTAGTGGCCATAATGGGTACAATATTCTCTTTAGCTTACACATTATTATTCGCTATTTTTCCAATGAACGCTGAATTTTATGGTGTTTGGTCAGGTGCAAGCTTACATGAAATAGCACACGTTATTTTAGCAGCAGATGCTGGTGGACAGTCCTCACTAGGCATTGGTTTATTAACTAAGCTGGGTAGGGTATTTCTATTAATACCATTAAGCATTATTTTCTTAATTATCGTTAATAGAAAGAGATCACATAAAGTTTCACAAAAAATAGACTTTCCGTACTTTTTAATTGGATTTTTAATCATGAGCGCTGTGAATACGTTCATTCCTATTCCTGAATCAATAATAAATGTAATCAGTACATTTACAACACTCATATTAATTATGGCAATGGTCGGTATCGGTTTAAATGTATCTTTCAGTGACTTAAGAACAAAAGCATTCAAACCAATGATTGCAATGCTTATAACATCAATCGTGTTGTCAGTAATCACGTTTATTGTTGTTGGATTTTTATAATTGAAATATAAGGGTATAACATAGTTATGATTCAATTTTGAGAAAGATTGTGATTAAATGCTGTTATACCTTAAATTATATTTAATAATTATAATTTCGACGTTCAATTATTTATTTATACCACCTGATGTCCCTGCGTCTTATAAAGATACATTTACAAAAGCAACGCATCATGATTATCAAGAAGCTTTTAAATTAGGTTCACAAATTCCAAATGATCATCTTAAAATTAAACCATTTCATTCAAAAGATAAACGTATCAGTCAAGCAGTTGGTAAAGTCACATCTGATGAAACTGGCAAGTCAGGAAATGGCGCGACAGGATTTGTCATCGATGATCATACAGTTATCACAACTTCACATGTCGCAAGTGATGATGACGGAAACAAAGAAAAGAAACAATTTTATTTCTTTCCCGCTAAATCTAACCAATACACACCGATGAAATTCAAAATTAAGCAATTTTATAAATCAAACGAAAGAGACGTCGCAGTACTCATTACTGAAAAATCATTAACACCTAAAATTAAACCTTTAACCATAGCATCCGAACGTGAAATTCATCATTTGAAATCTAAATCAACACTATCTATGACAGGCTATCCAAATGAAGAACCATTTGATGGTCAATATATGTACCAATCAAAAGGATTCTATCTCAAACCAACTCAAGACTATATCGAATATATCGGACACATGCATCGAACAATAGGATTTTCGGGATCTCCTGTATTCAATCAAGACAACCATGTCATCGGTATACATGCACATGGCATTCAACCAGCAGAAAAAGTCAAAAACCCATCAACTAGAGATGTTTACACAGGTGGACCACTTATAACAGGTGAAACACGAAACTTTGTAAATAAATACCGTAAATAATTTATACACTACACAATTGTATCCGTTTTATAAATTAAATAAGTGGTATTCAATAAGTGTGTGTATATTATGAAAGGATGATGAAACATGCCATGGACTATGGACGACTATCCTCAAACTTGGAAAAACTTTGATCAACTTGAAAGAAAGAAAGCTATTGATATTGGCAACGCAATGTTAACCAACGGGTACAAAGAAGAAGATGCTATTCCAATTGCAACGAAACAAGCAGAAGATTGGTACAAGAACGCAACTAAAGAAGAATTAAATGAATTGAAAGATAAGAAAATTACACAACATAAACAAGACAAATCTGCCAATCCTCAGTTAAACGATAAAGATATACATGTCTATTATGAAGACAATCAATGGAAGATAAAAACTGATGGTGCTAAACAAGCTAGCGAAACCTTTGATAAAAAAGAAGATGCTATGAAGCGTGCTCGAAACATCGCTAGCAATCGTGACACAGAGATTATTGAACATAAGAAAAATGAATCGTAATGACAGAAGGCATAATCAGAAATGTACCCATAATAGAAAAAGAACAGTTCCCAAAATAATTTTAGGAACTGTTCTAAGTTTTTTATGATTGATTTGAAAACAATTGATCATCTTTAGGTTGGTTTTCTAAGTAGATAATTTTACCGTTCGCATCTAATCTTGCGATATCTTTGCCTTCTTGTGTATAGACACCTGTTTCATATCGGTTACCACAAATTGCCCAATCTGTTTCATAGCTACCGTCTTCGTTTTGTGTCCAACCGTTATGCATATGTTTTAAATCTTTATTTGTTGTATAAACACTTTTAACAAACTGCTTCCAAGCTTCTTTACCTTTAAAAGTCTTCTTATTTAATACAAATTCTATATCATCATGAAATAGTTCATTTAATTTATGAAAACTTTCTTCACTGTATCTTGCTTCATCAAATAAGATAAAGTATTCATCTAATATGTTCATTATATTCACCTTCTTTTCTTCAAGTGATTATACCGTTCACTTTACAAAAGAGATATCATAATGCTCATTAATTTATAAACCAGCCTGTTTGCACATTTGGTCCTAGTACATTGGCATCGACATTTTGATCAAGTTCTGATGAATAGTAACTATCTGTATATTGCCATAATACATGTTCTCTTTCAGGTTGTGTTTCTTGATATGAAGCTAACCAATAACCATCATAAGAGCCGACAGCATTCGCTGTATGATTAACCATAAAGTCTTCATAAGAGTATAGTAATACTTTCTTATCACCTGAATACTTCCTCATTTCATTCAACCAAGCGAGTGTACTTGCATTCGTATCTCCTGAAGCAACTGATTCTTCCTCATAATCATTGATATAGAAACTTGCATTAGGTGCTCTATTATATAGCGATTTCGCTTCTGTTCTTGCTTCACTTGCATTTTCATACATACTATATGTATAAACACCATACTTCATATTATTGGCAGAAAGTAATTTTGAATTTGTATCAAATGCTGCATCTTTATAGTCTGAACCATATTGTGCTCTTAAAATAATAAAATCATAATTGGCTTTAAGCTTTTTAACTTGTGCTGATGTTAATTCTCCTTGCCATTCTGATAAATCAAGTATTGAATCATCTTTAGCTACTGTCGAAGATTCCTCTATTTCTTGTTTGTTTCTAAAAGTATTTTGATTTTCATTTTCTATGTATTTCTTATAACCATGACCCATCGTCCCCTCTTCTTGGGCCGCTTCTACTTTTTCAGATGATACATTAATGATAAGCATCATCGTCACAACTGTTATCATCATTTTTAGAAATCTTCTAGACATTTAAATACTCCTTTGTCATTGATGCATATTTTATTAAACTTTATCTATTAAAGGTTTTCCATTCTCGTCTAACAATGGTGTTAAACCACTGCCTGTACCTACCCAAGCATTGATATAATTAACACCTGTTTCACGATCAACAAGAATCGAAATGCGACCTAATCCTTTAACATTATCTACCGATTTAACAAAAAATCGATTATTATCTTTTGAATCATTATCTTTGTTACCAAACATATTTTTTCCTCCTTTTCTCATACAATGGTATAATATTTGCCATTATAATTAAATGATAGGAGCTAAATTTCATGAAAATCATCACAACTTTTGATGAATTAAATAAACAGATTGATGCACATACATTCACACTAATCTACGTATCTAGCGAGAATTGTTCGGTATGTAAAGCGGATTATCCAATCGTACAAAAAATGGTGGAAGACTATGACATTCCAGCATACGAAATTGTTGCTAACCAAATGCCAGAAGCAGTCGGACAATTAAATTTGTTCACTTCACCTGTCGTATTACTTTATTACAACCAAAAAGAAGTTCACCGACAAGCCCGTATAATAGACTTTGATGAACTTCAATATCGTATAGAACAATTTAACAACCTATAACACTATTCAACAATCGTATAGAAATCAATTCTCGTCACAGTACCTGTTTCGTCAGAAGTAAAGGCAATTTTATAACCATTTAAACTCCAAGAATATTGACCTTCAACACTTCGTGGACTACCTGATTTACTGAAATCTGTACCGTAAGAATCAACAACATCATCTATCGATAAATTAAATTGATTTGCATTTGTCGGTTGTGCATTAGCATCTAAACCATAGTTACTATATACATTTAAATTTTGATCATATAAATTTATATTTTTAGCCTCATCTTGATGTTCTTTAGCATAATCTTCATGTGCAGGTGTTTCATATCCATTTAACGTGAAATTACCTGATTCAAATCCTTTTTTGAATGTATCCGTTATGAAAAATCCAGGATCATAACTCACATATCCATTGTAATAAGACGTATAAGGTTGAGAATCTTGGCTATCCATATTACTGTTGCTCGCCGCATCAACGGAATGACCGTTACCCGCCGCGCCTACCGTAAATACTGTCGCTACTGCTAAACCGGTTGAAACAAAAACTTTCGAAAATTTGTTCATTCGATTACTCTCCCTTTATATAGATTATGTATCATAAGATGATACACCTTCATCCTACACTTTTAAATTTCAATTACAAGGAATATTAAATAAAACATTTATTTATTTTTATTACTTTTGTTTAATAGTATTAATTTCTAGTTATAAACTTAAAGTAAGTTTGAATACTTGTAAAAATAATAATACCTATTAATAAAATCAACCAAACAACATTAAATTCTCCTGTTGAAAATTTTATATATAAACTATAAATAACTAAAGCTAATATAAAATATACTACCGTATATTTAGATGCGATTAAAATATGTTGTCTTTCCATTTCATCTTGCTTTTTCATTGCTATCACCTTCATGTTTAAGAAAATAATTCATCTACTGTTACATCAAATACCTTTGCTAATTTAAATGCTAAAGCTAAAGTTGGATCATACTTATCATTCTCAATAGCATTAATTGTTTGTCGTGTCACCTTTACATTCTTACTTAATGTATCTTGTGACATCCCCATTTGCTTACGATATTCTCTAATTTTATTTTTCACGACTTTCCTACTTTCAACTGTATTTCTTCTTAACGATTACAACATTAATTGTATATATAATAAATAATACAGCAACAAAAATTATCTCTGGATTGTTAGCAAACCAATTATGAGCATCTCCACTCAAACCTGCAAGTTTAATCGCTATATATGACATGACAATTAAAAACATATATCCAAATGTATTTGATAAGATTTCTAATCTTATCCTTAATTGCCTTTCATCAAGTCTTCTTTCTCTCTTAAACTCCTTAGTATTAATTGCTATATATTTAAAATAAAATGTCCACATCAATAATGTGATTACTATAAAGAATAACCATTTCAATAAGATCAATACTACACCTCCAAATGTCAAAAACTTTTTACATTTGCAATTGTAACATCTCACAAAATAATGTCAAAAACTTTTTACATTTTTGGATAATTTAAAAACCCCAACCCGATATTTTCGAGTTGGGGTTTAATATATATTTTATTCTAATACTTCTTTTGCTTTGTCAATAATGTATCAAATTACACCGTCATGTTTTTTGATAAATGTGTAAAGATATGCCAAGATAAAGCATAATATTGCTGTAATACTGAACGAAATAATATAGAATGTTGAATTAATGTCAAAGAGTATACCTGCTACTAAAATTCCAAAAGGCATCATTACTTGTGACATTGTTTGTGACAATGCTAAATATTTACCTTTTATTTGCTCTGGTACATTTTTTTGTACATAAATGTTTATCGGTACATTACTCAGTACAACACCGCTTCCGATAATAAATATGCTTATAAAATATATTACAAGTATCGATAGTTTATAAAAATCTGTTATAAACGGGATACATAATATGAGTATTCCCACAGCTAAAGTAATCATGGCAACTTGCATATTTGCAACAAGTGTTCCTTTATTCTTCAACTTAGGATAAATCAAACCAAACAATATACCTGCTATAGGAAATCCTGTTTCAATGATTCCTAACTGTTTAGAATTCATATTAAATATAGTGACAAAACTTCCTGGAATACCTACCGTAACGAAACCAAACATAAAATTAATGATAGATCCTGATAATAGAATTAAAAATATGTCTTTATTTGATTTCAAAAATTTAAATACGACTTTATAACTGTTAAAGAATGTATCCTTAACTTCTTCATAGACTTTATTTGCTGGAACTTTATTAAACGCAATATTAAGCACTATTATTAATGAAATGAGCTCAGTTACAAACATAATAATCATAAAAGTCTTAATATCGAAATAAGCGTATACTATTCCACCTAAAATTGGAGCACCTATTTGTAATACATTCTGAATGACGTTTCTATATGAAACTGTTTGATCAATGAAAAGTTCACTAACTAAACTTAACAAGCCACTGTTAAAAGTGAGTGAAACAGCCATATCTGTAACTGTCAAAATGATTACAATTATGTATATGTATAGAAGTTGGTTTAAACTGTTTGGTATTAAGTAAATACTTATAATTGATAAAATCGAAATGCACTGCATAGATATAATAAATGATTTTTTATTAATCTTATCTATATAATATCCGATAGACGTACTGCCCAATATAAATATGAGCGAATATATAATCATAATATTAGAAAAAGCTTGTACACTCCCTGTTATCTTTAAAACATGAAATGAAAGCGCAAATGTAAACAACTTACTGCCAATAATGCTAAAAAAGGTAAATAAAATAATAAATATATAGTTTTTCTTCATATTGCATACCACCATATCATGACTTACTTTAATTATATACAAATTATCCTATGTGTGGAATAAGTAAATATAAAGGAATTAAAAACCCCAACCCGATATTTTCGAGTTGGGGTTTAATATATACTTTATTCTAATACTTCTTTTGCTTTGTCGTCTTTGGAAATTAGGAATACTTTTCCTTCGTCCATTTTTTCTTCGTAATCTTCTGCTTGTTCTTTGGACAAACCTATTTCTATTAATTTAGCTCTTAGTTCGTCACCTTGTTTATCAAATGTTCGTCCTAAGTCTTTATTGTTGTAATCTATATTGTCATAGTCTGTATGCTCAACGATTCGTGCTGTTCTGTCATCGTCATGTGATAGTACAAAAATATCTGTTGGGTTAATATTTAGTTCTTTCAGCTTGTTAATGTCATTTTCCAATGTTTCATCATTGATATAACTTTTTACGACTGTCATGAATAAATCCCCCATTTCTATTTTATATTATTAATGTTCCCGTCTTATGTTTATTAAAACATCACTAGATTTTAAAAATAGCACTTGTTATTCTTAAATTATTTTGTATAATTGAGAAATGTTATCAATTAGAAAATGGGAGGCAATCATGAAAAAGTATATTACCATCATCGTTTGTGTACTTTTATTATTATCTGCGTGTAGTAATAGTAAAGATGAAGTCAGTCATAAAGATACTGTAACAATTAAGAAGACTTTTGAATATAAAGAAAAGAATAAAGATCATAATAGAGGCAAGAAAAAAACGGAAACTGTAACAATACCTAAGAATCCTAAAAAAGTTATTGTCATGGATTATGGGGCTTTAGATATTATGAAAGATTTGAAATTACAAAAACATATAACAGCTATTCCTAAAGGTCCAAATGGTGATTTCTTACCAAGTTATTTATCAGAGTTTAAAAATGATAAATATACCAATTTAGGAAATCCTGGTAGACCTAATTTTGAAAAAATTGCTGAAGAAAATCCGGATTTAATTTTAATATCATTTAGGCAAGCTTATACTAAAAACTTAAAAGAATTTAAAAAAGCTGCGCCAAATGCAAAAGTACTTTATGTGAGCCCAGATGATGATCGTTACATAGAATCTATTAAGGAAAACGCACAAAATATTGGAAAAATATTCGATAAAGAAAATGAAACTCAATCACTCATAAAGAAACTCGACCAAAAAGTTAAATCTGTAAAAAGTAAAGTGAATGATGATACCGTTATGTTTGCCAATGTTGATCAAAAAGGCATTAAGACATACGGTAAAACTGGTAGATATGGTGGCTTCTTAAGTGGTGATTTAGGTATCAAGCATATTGACCCTGACATGCCAGCGAACTCAAGCGGACAGTTAGTGTCATATGAATATATCGCTGAAAAGAATCCAGACAAAATCTTCTATATAAATAGAACAGATGATGATTCTAAAGGGTTACCACAAGAACTTAAAAATCCAGTCATAAAAAACGTCAGTGCAATCAAAAATAAAGATATACTGAAATTTGATTCCAATACATGGTTCTTCGGTTCTGGTGGTATTAGTTCAACAATTAAACAATTAGATAATATAGAAAAAGCTTATTGATGAGAAAAAGTCTAGGGTATGGCACCCTAGACTTTTTCTATACTTCTAACTGCTATCCAAATTTCACTGTAAGCTGTTTCTTCCTGGCTATTCATTTTTGTAAATGAGAAATTTGGTACATCTTCTAATTCATACCCAGAAGATGGTAGCCATTCTGCATAAATGCTTGCCATAGTATTTTGCATTGTAGATGGGAAATGTCCTTCATTAGGAAATACAGCCCAAGTATGTGCTTCAACTTCAAAAACATCTAATAACTCACGATTTATTTCTACTTTATCAGTAATTACACCAATCATATGAGTTAAGTATCCTTCTTCTTTTTCAAAATATGCATCAGCATCATAAGAAATATTTAATACTTCTTTTGGTTCAATATTATTAAGTGTATGAATATATGATTTTTGTTCGTTTGAAATACTATTTGCAAGCTCTACAATACTTTGATTTACACCTTCAAATTGCATAGGTATCTTTGTTGAAACACCGACAAATTTAATAGCAGGTTTATTTTCAATTCTGTATTCCATATCTATACCTCCTCTTATACTTAGCGTAAAAGTAAGTTTAGGGAATGATTTTATACTTGCAAGATGAATCGCATTTGATGGCAAAGAACCTGTCCAATTTTTAAATGCGCGACTAAATCCATCTACTGAATGATAACCATATTTAAAGGCTACTTCAGTAACAGATTCACCATTTTTTAAATCAACATTAGCTGATGACAATTTACGCTTTTTAATATATTCACTCAAGGGCATACCAGATATTGCCTGAAATATTTTCCGAAAGTGATAATCCGATATACCTACATATTTAGCAATATTTTCAATAGATAAGTCATTTGTTAAATTATCTTCAATATAATCTAATGCTTTATTTAAATCATCTATCATTCCATTCCCTCCTTACATGGTTAATCATAATTTATTACTATAATATTTACTCGACGTTATATAACCAAATTATATCGGATAGTATTCATTACCTCTAATAATCCATGAATAGCATGCATCGTTATTGTAAGCTTCCTCTATAAACCTAGGAAATTAAAGTATATAATATGATTAATTACACATATTTTTACAAAGGGGATTTTTAATGTATACAGATAAAGAATTAACTTTCCGTACGAATAGGTTGACGATTCGACCTTTAAACTATGATGACCACAAAGGTTGGATTGAAGGCTTTGAAAATCGATATCCTTCGCAATATAAACATGACAAAGGGAAAATCAATATGGAAGAATGCGACGAAACTTGGTTTATAGAACTTGTTGATAAACAACAAACGCTCATTAAACAAGACGATACGTTTATATTTGGAATATTTTTAGAAAATGACAAACATGTAGGCATGCTGGATATTAAAGTATTAAGCAGATCAGACTTCCAATGGGGAGAATGTGGCTATTTCTTGCACAACCAATTTTGGAATCAAGGTTATGCATTTGAAGCTATGAAAGAAGTCATCAGTCAATGTTATAAAACATTAAACCTTCATCGAATAGAAGCACATATTAATGTAGATAACGAACCTTCTAAAAAGCTCATTAAAAAATTAGGATTTGAATTTGAAGTATTGAGAAAGAACTTTATATATGAATTTGATGAATGGACAGATAACGAAGTATATTATATTAATTTACATAACGAAAAATTGATTGAATCTTAAAGATTGAGCGACCCGAAAACAATGTTTTCGGGTCGATAATTATTTTTATCGGCCTGGTAATCCTCATTTCTGGACCGGTAATTCCCACGTATCGGTCTAGAAATCTCCTCTTACATTTCCCGTCTCAATTTCTCACTCATTTTTAATATATTTTAATAATATTATTAATCAAATCACACTTACATAAATCCGATTTAACAAGCATGACATTCAATTTTTTATATCATCTTACAAATGTTCACAAATAGTACATTATTTTAATATTAATCCCTAATAAAATAGTCAGATTTTATTGACAATTGTTAAAATTAAGTGGTATTCTTTATATCTTATTAAAACTATCGGATTAAAATGTTTAGGAGGATATTATGACAACATATAAACATATAAAACTGGGTCTCTTTTTAGCGGGATATGGTCATCATGTGGCGAGTTGGCGCCATGAAAATGCTATTGAAAAGGGGCCTATGGATTTAACTCATTTAATAAATACTGCGCAATTAGCAGAGAAAGGTTTATTCGATTTAGTCTTTCTTGCTGATAGCTTATTCGTATCTGAAAGTTCACATCCAAATATATTAAGTAGATTTGAGCCGTTTACGCTTTTATCTGTTCTTTCTACAGCAACGACTAATATCGGATTAGCTGCTACTGCCTCTACTACATACTGTGAACCTTTCCATATTGCACGTCAATTTAGTTCTTTAGACCACTTAAGTCATGGAAGAGCTGCTTGGAATATTGTAACTTCTTCAATAACTTCTACTGCTGAAAATTTTAATGGTACTAAGTTAATGGAACATGAATTACGTTATGAACGCGCAAATGAATTCGTTGAAGTAACGAATAAATTGTGGCGCTCATGGGATAAAGGCGCTTTAGTACGTGACAAAGAAACTGGCGAATTTATTGATGCATCAAAATTACATACGATTGATCATGAAGGAAAACATTTCAAAGTTAGAGGTCCTTTAAATATTGAACGTTCTCCACAAGGAAGACCTTTATTAATACAAGCTGGTTCTTCTCCAACAGGAACGGATTTAGCTTCTAAAGTAGCAGATGTTATCTTTACAGCACAAACTCAAATTGAAGATGCTCAGAAGTTTTATAAACAGTTAAAAGAAAAAGTATCTAAACAAAATCGTAATCCTGAAGAAGTTTATATCATGCCAGGATTATTCCCTGTTTTAGGGGACACTGAGGAAGAAGCGCATCAAAATTATCAAGAAATTCAAGACTTAATCTTACCTGAAGTTGGATTAAGTATATTGGCACCTTATGTTGGAAATATCGATTTATCACAGTATGACTTAGATACTAAGTTTGCTGATTTAGATCTATCAACAGGTAACGGTGTTCAAAGTCGATTTGAAATTATTCTTAAAGAAGCGATTAAAAACGATTTAACTTTAGAAGAAGTTTATAAAAAAGTTGCTGGTTCTAGAGGTCACCATATCTTTGTCGGTACACCAGAACAATTAGCAGATAAGATGGAAGAATGGTTTAAATCTTCTGCTGCAGATGGTTTCAACATTATGCCACCTATTCTACCTTCACAATTTGAATTATTTATCAATAACGTTATACCAATTTTACAAGAAAGAAATTTATATAAAGAAACATATTCAGAAGGCACATTACGACAAAAATTAGGCTTAGAAAATGAATAGAGGTGCGCAATGGAAATAATCATTAGACGTGCAACTGAAGATGATATTTATAACTTAATCAATTTGATGTACGAAGCCTACGAGCCCATTCGAGCACTAGGTATTAACTTTCAGTCTGCTAACCCAACCGAAGCTTCAATACGTAAAAATTTAGAAGAAAATATTTGTTTCGTACTTGAATCTGGTGATGAAATTGTCAGTACACTTTCATTAAGGATGCCATGGAGTGACAATCCTGGACCATACTATTTCCCTCATATATGGTGGTTCGCAACATCACCTAAATATAAAAATAAAAAATTCGGGTCAAAACTTTTAAATTATGTAGAAAATGATTACTTACTGAATCATTTAAACGTTCCAGCCGTTTCACTCGGAACTGCTGATCATCATCCATGGTTAATAGATATGTACGTCAAAAAAGGCTACCAAAAATTCGGTAAGCAAGACTTAAAAAAAGGACATATCACGCAATATTTAGTGAAAGTCCTTAAGCAAGACAAATTTAAAGGCACTGAAGAACTTAAAGAAAAATTTAATCAAGTCATATTCGAAGAAGGTGAAACAATTGAAATTTGATCCAATATATTTTCTACAAACATTTCCAAAATTAATGCCCTATTTACCTATTACATTGTCACTAGCTGTAATTTCACTAGTCATTTCAATATTAGGTGGATTAGTTATTGCATTGATTTTACGTACTAAATTACCCGTACTTAAAGAACTCGCCCTACTATATATTTCGTTCTTTAGAGCCATTCCGAGTTTAGTACAACTGTTCTTAATTTATTACGGACTACCACAACTTATTCCAGGTATGAGAGTTGTTGATGCTTTAACAGCAGCTGTTATAGGTTTAAGTATTAAAAATGCAGCTTACTTAGCAGAAATTTTCAGAGCTGCTATTACATCAGTAGATAAAGGTCAATTTGAAGCAGCCCATTCTATCGGACTCAACAAATTCCAAACTTATCTTAAAATTATACTGCCACAAGCAACACGTAATGCCATACCAGCATCAGGTAATATTTTTATCGGGTTAATTAAAGAAACATCACTTGTATTTACATTAGGTGTTACTGAAATATTCGCTAAAAGTAAATTATTATCTGCCGCTTCATATAAATATTTAGAAACATTCTTAGCTGTCGCAATTGTATATTGGTTAATTACGATTATATATACATACTTGCAAAGTTTATTAGAGAAAAAACTCAACAAACCTTATGAAAGTTAGGTGACATTCATGATTTCAATACGAGGTATTAAAAAATCTTTCCACAAAACACCTGTATTAAAAGGTATAGATATAGAACTTAATAAAGGTGAAGTCCTTGCAATTATTGGACCGTCTGGATCAGGAAAGTCCACTTTGTTAAGATGCTTGAACTGGTTAGAAGTACCAGATGAAGGCATTATTTCAATAGATGATGTAACAGTAGATGCCGAAAATTATAAAAAGAGACAAGTTCAACAACTTATTCAAAAATCAACAATGGTATTTCAGCATTATAATCTTTTCAAAAATAAATCCGTTATAGAAAATGTAACACAAGGACTTATTACGACTAAAAAGTTACCTAAAGATGAGGCATATTCAATTGGCGAAAAATATTTAGACCAAGTCGGTTTACTAAAATTCAAAGATAAATATCCTGCAACTTTATCTGGAGGTCAACAACAACGCGTTGGTATAGCGAGAGCATTAGCTATGGACCCAGAATTATTACTTTTTGATGAGCCAACATCTGCGCTTGACCCTGAACTTGTTTCAGGTGTTCTAAAAATCATTAAAGACATTGCTTCAATGCAGAAAACAATGATTCTCGTAACGCATGAAATGTCATTTGCAAAAGATGTTGCAGATAAAATCATTTTTATGGAAGATGGAAACATTATTGAAAGTGGAACAACTGACGAAGTGTTTATTCAGTCTCACAATTCTAGAACACAATCATTCATCAATAAAATTGAAACTGAACAAGATGAAGAGGTTCTACAATGACAGATACAGAAGCATTAGTTGAAAGGATTTATCGTCAGTCGAAACATATTTCTACTATTGAAAGAGATAACGCCATCACTGGCATACTTGACTTTATAGCAACAACTTACAGTGCTAACAATCATCATAAAGTCAATGATTTAATAAGTTTCATTCAAGAAGAAGAAGGATCAGGCAATGCATCTATCATAGGATATGAAGCTCAATTGTCACCTTCAAATGCTGCTTTAGTGAACGGTTTTATTGCACATATATTAGACTTTGATGATGTTCACTCAAGTATGAGAGGTCATCCTACAGCTGTTATACTACCGAGTTTATTAGCAGTTGCAGAAAACGATACGCAAACTTTCAAACACTTTATTGATAGTTATATTATCGGTGTCGAAATGGCTACTCAAATTGGCGAAACAATTGGTGCTTGTCACTACGAACAAGGTTGGCACTCAACATCAACAATCGGCTTATTAAGTGCAACTGCTGCGTGTTGTTACTATTTAAATTTAGATGCTCCTTCATTTGCGAATGCTATTGGAATAGCTGTTACACAAGCAAGTGGTTTACGTAACCAATTCGGTTCTGACGTTAAACCATTCCATGTTGGACTTGCATCTCAAAAAGCCTATTTAGCAGCGCGTATTTCACAGAAACGTGTACTTGAAGGTAATAAAAATATGATGCCTGCTTTTTATGAATTGTTCGGTACATCAGATTGTTCATTTACGCAAATCATTGAAAATTTCGGCGATCAATGGTCAATTACACATCCAGGAATGTGGTACAAACTTTATCCATGTTGCTCAGCAAATTACCATTTAATCGATGCTATTAATACTATTAAACAAACACATCATATTTCCCCGGAAAAAGTAGATTCTGTCAAAATTACTTTTCCTACGAACGGTGATGCAGCATTAAAGTTTAAATCACCAGAAACTGGCTTAGAAGGTGCTTTTAGTGCTGAATATGTATCAGCACTTTTATTACTGAATCAAGAATTAACGGTGGATCAATTTTTGAATAAACCTATTAGTTATGACGTTAATCAACTTATGGAGAAAATCGTTAGACACTATGATGATGACATTCAACCAAGTCCATATGCCCTACCGAAAAATCGATTTACAATCGTTGAAATAACTTTAGTGACGGGTGAACAGTTTAAACAAAGAGTGGATGCACCTAAAGGTAGTCCATATAAACCATTAACGAAAGA
Organism: Mammaliicoccus sp. P-M58; assembly: GCF_022386165.1. NCBI lineage: Bacteria > Bacillati > Bacillota > Bacilli > Caryophanales > Staphylococcaceae > Mammaliicoccus > Mammaliicoccus sp. P-M58. Next base: position 99,997 of record NZ_JAJNJI010000005.1, on the reverse strand, counting down.
CGAACATCTTACTAAACTCAAACATGCATCTTATAAACATTGGGAAAATATTCATGATTTCTATGAAATTAAAGATACTAAAATGTTACAAAACTATATATTTAAAGGAGAAATATAAAATATGAAAAAAATATTAACATTTATACTAATTGGCCTCATCGTGTTGGCAGGCTGTTCAAACGATTCAGGCAAAAAAGATAAAGGTACAATTGTCGCTGGTACTACAGGACAAAGCTATCCAAATTCATATGAAAAAGATGGTAAATTAGTTGGTTACGACATCGAAGCATTTGAAAAAATCGCTCACGAAGCTGGTTATAAAGTTAAATGGGTAAAAGCTGACTTCTCAGGACTTATGGGACAATTAGAATCAGGAAGAATTGATACAATAGCAAATGCTGTGGCAACAACAGATGAGCGTAAAGAGAAATATCTCTTCACAGATGCATACTCATATATCGGTAGCCAAATCATTACATCATCTAAAAATAAAGATATTAATAGCTATAAAGATTTAAAAGGTAAAAAAGTTGCAGGCGTGTTAGGTTCAAATCACACAGAAGCATTAGAGAACTTTAATAAAGAAAATAATTACGGATTCAAAACTAAAACTTACGAAAACCGTGAAGGCGCCCTACTTGATTTAGAAAACCAAAGATTAGACGGCTATGTCAATTCAGACTCAGTATCAGCTGCAGATAAAAACAAACGCGGAAAAGAAATTAAATTTGTAGGTAAACCATTTAATGTAGTCGGAACAAGTTTCCCATTCACAAAAGAAAATAAAGATCTAAAAGAAGACATCGATAAAGGCGTTAAAAAACTTAAAAAAGACGGCACACTATCTGACCTATCAGATAAATACTTCGGTACAGATACAACGAAAGAAAAATAAAGAATATAGGTGAGGCTGAGACGAATTTTATCGTCCCAGCCTTTTTTCGGGTCTATAATTATTTTTATCGGCCTGTATTTCTCGTTTTCGGGTCGATAATTATTTTTATCGGCCTGCAAATCTCATTTTCGGACCGATAATTATTTTTATCGGTCCATATTTTCCGTTTCTGGACCGGTAAATTTTTTTATAGGTCCATATTCCTCACTTCTGGACCGGTAATTTTTTTATCGGTCCATATTTCTCGTTTCTGGACCGATAATTCCCACGCATCGGTCCAGAAACCTCCTCTTCTTCCTCCCTCTTCTTCTATTTCATTTTTATTTCCTAATTTTATATTCCATAACAGTATGAAGCGTCTCTTCAAAAGTGTATAATTACATTACAAGTGTGTATAGGCTATTTTAATCCCCCAAATAAATATTTATGACACGCATGTCAAAATGGATGTGACAAAGTTGCATTTACTAATCATTGTATATGTACATACATCTTCGTATGATTAAGTTACAAAATACTTTTTATATAAGGGAAGGTGTGTTCAATATGGCAGAACAATCTGAAAAGAAAAAAGGCATTGGTCCTAAGGTTCAAGCTTTTGGTTCATTTTTAAGTAGTATGATTATGCCAAACATTGGTGCTTTTATTGCTTGGGGGCTAATTACAGCACTGTTTATTAAAGATGGTTGGCTACCTAACGAAGAACTTTCTTCAATGGTTGATCCAATGATTAAATATTTAATTCCATTACTTATTGCATTTAGTGGTGGTCGTTTAGTTCACGGGTTACGTGGTGGTGTCGTTGGTGCGACAGCTACTATGGGTGTTATCGCGGCATTCCCAGATACGCCGATGTTAATCGGTGCAATGATTATGGGTCCATTACTTGGTTGGTTAATGAAAAAGGTTGACCAATTCTTAGTTCCTAGAACTCCACAAGGTTTTGAAATGTTATTCAATAACTTCTCAGCTGGTATTCTAGCTTTCATCATGGCGATTGTTGGTTTCAAAGGATTAGCGCCATTAGTTGAAGGACTTATGAAAGTCTTAGGTATGGGTGTTGACTTCTTAGTTTCTCATCACTTATTACCATTAGTAAGTATTATTATTGAACCAGCTAAAACAGTATTCTTGAACAATGCAATTAACCACGGTGTCTTAACACCTCTTGCATCTGAACAAGTAGCTCACGCTGGTAAATCTATTCTTTATACTTTAGAATCAAATCCTGGACCAGGTTTTGGTATTCTATTAGCTTATATGGTATTTGGTAAAGGTACTGCAAAAGCAACTTCATATGGTGCTGGTATCATCCACTTCTTAGGTGGTATTCACGAAATTTACTTCCCATATGTTTTAATGCGTCCTTTATTATTAGTTGCCGTTATTTTAGGTGGTATGACTGGTGTTGCAACATTTAGTATGTTCGACTTCGGTACTACTGGACCAGCATCTCCAGGTTCAATCTTAGCTTATATAGCTATTACACCTAAAGGAAGTTACTTAATTATGTTACTTGGTATCTTCTTAGCAACATTAGTTTCATTTGTAGTTGCATCTATCATCTTAAAATTCACTAAAGACCCTGAAGGCGACATTGAATCAGCTACTGCTGATATGGAAGCTCGTAAAGGTAAAAAATCTTCTGTTAGCGGTGCTTTAACTGGTTCTAAAGAACAAGAAAAAGGTGAACCTTCTGAAGAAACAGAAGAAAAAGATGAATCTGAAGAACTGTTAGATCAATATGACACAGAAAATATTGATGCACATGATTTCTCTAATGTTAAAAAAGTTATCTTTGCTTGTGATGCTGGTATGGGCTCAAGTGCTATGGGTGCTGGTATGTTAAGAAATAAATTCAAAAAAGCTGAATTAACTGATATTGAAGTTACAAATACAGCTATTAACCAATTACCAGACGATGCTGATGTTGTCATTACGCAAAAAACATTAACAGATAGAGCAATTAAGAAAAATCCTAAAGCCATTCATATTTCAGTAGATAACTTCTTAAATTCACCAAGATATGAAGAATTAATTAACGAACTGAAAAAATAATTTTACACAAAGGAGTGAAGAACGATGATGATCAGTAACCGGGAAAAGAGTATTCTCAAATTACTATCTGAGCGTCTTCACTCTTTTTTAACAATTCATGATATTGCACAAGCACTTGGTATTTCGTCTCGAACTGTTCATAGAGAGATGAAAAGCGTTGAAGATACACTGAATAAATATCACTTATCTCTGACAAGAGTTCCTAAATTAGGATTACGTATTGAAGGAGAACCAGAAGACATTGACAATTTTGTACAATCATTGACTGAACAAAATACAATTGATTTATCTGATGAAGAAAGAAAAGTTATTATTCTATACAACCTTATTCAATCTAAAGATCCAGTGAAATTATATAGTCTTGCGAATGAAATTGGTTCATCTACGCATACACTTAACAAAATCATTGAACAATTGGAACCTGAATTACACACATTTGAACTTTCATTAGAGCGAAGACGTGGTGAAGGTTTGATTCTGAATGGTGAAGAAGTCAACAAAAGACAGTTACTTGCTAGAATCATGTTAGAAAAATTAGATGGTGACAGCGTGTACTCTGTAGTAGAAGATCATTTCGTATATCATACGTTAAACGAAACACATCTTCGAGGAATCGTTGATATAGATAGATTGTTTAATGTTGAACGCTTGTTAATGGATGAACTCGGTACATTACCTTATACATTAACTGAAGCCAGTTACCTTACTTTAACGATTCATATCGTTTTAGCAATTGAACGTATTAAGCAAGATGGACATGTAGAAATTGAGGATGATATTTTAAATGAATTGATTTCCACTGATGAATTTAAAGTATCAGAGAGACTTACCAATGTATTAAGCGATATATATGATGTGACTTTTAATCATTCTGAAATTGCTTTTATTACAATGCATTTAAGAGGTGCAAGACGTCGCCATGAAACAACTTATGAAAACAATGATATTCATAAGCAGCGCGTTACCGAACTTATAGAATTTGTAAAAGATCAAGGATTTTCATTTAAAGATGAAGAAGCCCTATTCAAAGGATTAAATTTACATTTAGAACCTGCGATTAATAGACTTGAGGCAAACATTGAAACCTACAATCCGCTTACCGAAATGATAGAAACCTATGATCAAGAGTTATTTGAAGCCGTTTCATCAGGTTTAAAGATTGTATTCATGAATTATCATTTTCCAAAAAGCGAAGTTGCATATATTGCACTTCACTTTGGTGGTATGTTACAAGCAAAACAAAGACGTTCATTACATGTTCTCGTTGTATGTAGCAGTGGAATTGGTACAAGCCGTATTCTATCCAATCGTTTGAAACAGCATTTTTCTGAAATCACACAAACTACCGAAGTTTCTGTCAGTAGTTTAAAGTCGATTGATTTTTCAAAGTATGATGGGATGATTTCAACTGTAGCTGTAGATACAAAATACCCACACATTACAGTAAATCCTTTATTACCAAAGCAAGACGCTGAAAATGTGAAATACTTTTTGAAATTACAGCAATCTGTTGTCCATGATCCTCAAAATACGCAGAATCAGGAACAACCACTATCATATGAAGATTATGATCGCACTGTAACTTTTATAGAAGAAAGTTTGTCACTGATTCAAAATATGATCGTTGAAAAGAAAAAAGTAACACAGTTAGAACGATATCTCATTCAAACACTGTCGAAGCATCGTGTGATTGACAATACACATACGTTCAGTGAAAAGCTAAACATCCGTATGAATTTACAAGGATTTGCATTAACTGGTTATCCAGTTGCTATTCCTCATCTTTCAGATGAATCAATCAAAAAGCCACAATTGATTATTACGGAGTTAACAAAACCATTAAGGCTAAAAACGATAGAAAATGAAGAACAAGAAGTAAATTGGCTTGTATGCATGTTTATTCCGAGAAATTCGGAACAAGGACAACTTATGAGCGAAGTGTCATCCTTAATTACAGAACATTTGGATGATATTGATCAGTTGTTAAATGATAGAGTAAAGATAGAGAACACACTCAAATCATTTTTCTTAAATAAATTAAAACAAAAACTAACGAAAACGGAGTGAATTAAAATGACAAAATTATTTAATCCAGAAAACATTTTTATGAATCTTTCAGTAAATTCTCAAGAGGAAGCTATCGAAAAAGCTGGCCAAGCATTAGTTGAAGAAGGTGCTGTAACTGACAAATATATTACTGCAATGAAAGAACGCGAACAAATCGTTACTACATTTATGGGTAACTTCTTAGCTATTCCACATGGTACAGATGAAGCAAAAACTGAAGTATTAAAATCAGGTCTTGTATTACTTCATATTCCAGATGGCGTAGATTGGGATGGCAATGAAGCTAAAGTAGTCGTTGGTATTGCTGGTAAAGATGGCGAGCATTTAGATATTCTTTCTCAAATCGCTATTGTATTTAGTGAAGAAGAAAATGTTGAACGTGTTATCAATGCACAATCTAAAGATGAAATTCTTGCAATCTTTGAGGAGGTTGAACTTTAATGAAAGCCATTCACTTTGGTGCTGGTAACATCGGACGTGGCTTCATAGGTAAAGTATTAAATGATAATGACTATGAAGTAACATTCGTCGATGTTAACGAAACAATTATTAATCAAATTAATGAAGAAAAAGCTTATCAAGTTGTTATCGCAAATGAAGAAAATACTAAAGAACCTGTTTCAGATGTTAAAGGTATCAATAGCATTACTGAAACAGACAAATTAAAAGAAGCGATTTTAGAAGCAGATGTCATTACGACAGCTGTTGGTGTAAACATCTTACCTATTATCGCTAAATCATTTGCATCATTCTTAAAAGAGCGTGAAGCTCGTAAAACATTAAATATCGTTGCTTGTGAAAATGCTATTATGGCAACAGATCAACTGAAAAAAGCCATTTTAGATATTACAGGTCCTTTATCTGATGACATTAGCTTCCCTAACTCAGCAGTTGACCGTATCGTACCTCAAGGTCAAAAAGAAGGATCATTAGACGTATTAGTTGAACCTTTCTTTGAATGGGTTGTAGAAGCTTCAAAATGGCAAGGTACACAATTACAGGATGTACACTATGTTGATGATTTAACACCTTATATCGAAAGAAAATTATTAACAGTTAATACAGGTCATGCTTATTTAGCATACTTTGGTCAATACAAAGGTTACAATACAATTCTTGAAGCGATTCAAGATGAAGAAATTAATGCAGGTTTACGTGAAGTATTAAAAGAAACAAGTGAATATCTTGTTTCTAACTTCGATGAATTTACAAAAGAAGACCAATCTTACTATGTTGAAAAAATAATTGGTCGTTTCCAAAACCCATATTTATCTGATGATGTAACAAGAGTTGGTCGTGGCGTATTACGTAAAGTTGGACCAAACGATCGTATCGTTAAACCTCTAGTCGCATTATCTAAAACGAATAAAAAACATTCTGAACTCGTTAAAGCACTTTGCTATTTATTAGAATATCAAGATGAAAACGATAAAGAAACAGTTGAGAAAAACGACTATATCAAGGAACATAGCGTTGCTGAATTCTTAAGTAAATATGCAGAATTAGAATCAGATATTATCGAAGAAGTAATCATTCAATATACTTCAATCAATAAATAATTTTTAAGAAGTCGTATGTTAAATACGACTTCTTTATATGGTTAATTTTATAATATTCTCATTTAATATCGGCATATTTCGTAATTTTCAATTTATTTTATTGATAGAATTAATAATAACCATGCACTTTAATTTTTTAAGATTATATTATACCTACCTTTCGTTTGTGACAGTTATATTATTTATATTATTATTTAATTAAATCCTACTCTTATTAGTTTACATACAGTTATTTTTAGGCTAAAATAAGTAAATAATTGATAAACTGTAATTATGATTTAAAAATTTAAAACGCTTCCATGTTGATAATGCGAGGCTTTACCACCAAACTGTATTATTTCAATTACAGAAGCAAAATACTCACTTCTAGGGGGATTCAAAATGGCAATTTCTAAAATAGAAAATTGTTCCGATTTATTAGCACTTGTAACATATGTGGACAAATTAAAATCAATCATTAAAAAGGATTTTTCACTTAGCTTTGAAGAATTCGCAGTATTAACTTACATTAATGAAACAGACGATGAAGAATATCATCTTAAAAAAATCATTAGCAAGTTAAACTACAAACAACCACAAATTGTAAAAGCAGTTAAAAACTTATCACAACAAGACTACTTTACAAAAAGAAGAAATGAATATGACGAGCGTACAGTTTTAATTCTAGTTAATAAAAAACAACGTAAATCAATTTCAGAGGTGCTTGAAAAAATTGATAATGAAATCGCTAAGACTGAAATTAACGATTAATATGAACGAAGCGGAGACATTCTATGATGTCTCCGCTTTTTTGTGTGATATGGGGTGTGGGAGATTGATAAACTAGGTATTCTGAGAAAAGATGTGAGTTTACTTTCTCTTTAACTCACATCTCATCCTCCCAACCTCTTCTACCCCCACCTTCCACACTCTACCAATAAAAAAAGCTAAGACATCATCAAATGCCCTAGCTCGCTTTATTATATAACTTGTTTATCTCTTACTGGTTGGTTTAAAAAAGATGATACGACTTGTTTGAATTTTTCACTTTCTTCAATAAATGGTGCGTGCCCTGAATGTTCGAATATTTCTGTTTGGGCATTTTTTATATTTTCCGAATCATTATCAATATCAAAAGGATCATGTTTACCTTTCACTATAAGTGTTGGTATATCTATATGATCTATTTTGATATTTATACCATTTATAGATCTAACAGAAATTGCATCTTCTTCTGGTGTCATTCGATAATATTTTTTCACTTCTTGATACCATTTGAAAGTCGATTTAACATCATGAAATATTTCATTGAACAATATTAACATTGCTTCTTCTTTACTAAATCCTGCGACTTTATCTCTATGTTTAGCTATTAATTTAATAAGTGGTTGTTTACCTTGATTAGAAATTGAAGATACGAGTACCAACTTTTCTACTTTATCTGGATGTTGGTTTGTAAATTCTTGCGCAATGACGCCACCCATATCATGTCCTAATATATAAGCTGATTCTATGTCTTCAGCATCCATTAAATCTACAATGTCATCTATATGATTTTGGATAGAAATTTCTTGTTGTTTATCTGATTTACCATGTCCCCTAGAATCCATTGTATATATTGTAAATTGATCTTTCAGAAGCTGTACTGTTGAATTAAATGTTGCTAAATTCATATTTAATGCATGTAACATAATTAATGGTTTCCCTTTGCCGTGTTTTTCATACACTATATGAGTCCCATCCCTTGTTAATAATTCCCCCATAATGAGTACCTCCCTACTTTACAGTAATAATATACCCATTTAACAATTTTTCACACTTATAATATTAAGTTAATGTCATAAAAATAAATGCAAAAAATGATTGTAACCAATACATCATTTCCTGCATTTATGTTATACATATTTTCTTGTTGAATACATCATTACAAAATAAAGGATAATAACGAGTATAATCGTCCAACTCGCAAATGTAACAATCATGATGACTGTTTCGTTCAACGTTACAGATGCAATTGTTTTTTGAATAACAGCTAATCCCATTGCAGCGACTTCAAGCTTTTTCATAAATATTGCGAGTATGACGAGAATGATCCCGACGCCAAATATGGTTTGAAATACTTGTAAAGGTAATACATACATTCCTAACGTAACATTAAATATTTTAAGCATACATAGAACAATACCTATACTAAATAAGGAAATATTGGTCATCATCAATTTCTGATTAGGATAGAGATAACTATGTTTTTTTATAATTAAATATATAACAAGTGTAATCGATAGTATGATCACAAAATAAAATATATACAATCCCGTTACAGCATTAAACGGAATGAGCTTTTTATCAAATAAATATGCCAATAATAAGAAGTGTAGTGTATAAAAAATGATTGGATTATAATTTACAACCACAATATTTCTCTCTATGATTTGAAGTATTTCAGCGTGAGATTTGTGTCGATATTCTGCATAGTCTATATCTTTCTCATCTGACTTTTTCATATCCTTCTTTAATGAATGTTGAACTTTATCAATTTGTTTAGGTAATACACCGACATGCTGTAAATAGTCATTTACATTTTCCAGCAATACATTATTGTTCGGACGCAAATAAATACACCACCTTCATTATAATATTGTATAAATTAATCCCCTATTATGCAATATGTATATAACATAACAGGGGATTAAATTCGTTATTGATTTAGTATTTACCTATATCAATACGATATACTTTAAATTGTTTACTATCAGGTGTTGCTTTTGAAAGCTGGAAGTGTGCTTGTCCGTTATTTACGTAAGCATAACCGCCTGTATACTTATTATTTTGTACACGTTTAGTTGTATTGTCACCTAGAATTGAGACAAGCGAATCTAACTTCACATTTGTTAATTTGTCATAAATCATTGTAACACGTTTAACCGTTTCTTTATTACCGTTAACTTTGGCAGTAATAATCATATGTCCATTTTTAGTATCAAATTCGTAATAATTTTCTCTATCGTTACTATCATCAGAATATGAGAACATTAAATTAGGATACTTTGATTTAATTTTAGAAATCTTATCACCAATTTTAATACCTTCGATTGTTACTGTACCGTCTTTATAGGTCTGCACATTATTTTCGTTAATATTTAATTGATTTTTAGTTGCAGCATTTGCCTCAGCAAAAGTTGAAAATGGCAGAACCATAAGTACCATTGCAATTATTAAGAGACATTTTTTCATATGAGGTTCTCCTTCAGTCTGTGTCTTATATGTTATGCATTGAACTGCGTTAATTATAACATAAAGATTACAAAATGACCACTTTTATTACAATCATGTAACAAAACCGTGAAATATCGCTTGATTAACTTAAAAATTCTTCCAATACTCCAAAGAATTTTTCTTTTTCCTCAATAAAAGGCAGTTCTCCTGAACCTTCAAACAGTTTGAATTCAGCATTCGGTAACAGTTCACTTATTCTTTTACCTTCGCTATATAATATTTTGCCATCGTATTGACCAGAAATTACGAGCGTACGTGTTTCAATATCTGGAAGTAACGATATAATATCAAAGTCTTTAAAAGAACGCTTAACAGCAATTTCCTCTTCCATCGTTTGAAGATCATTTGAAGGAATATGTGACTTTACAAACTTTTTAGCTTGTTTAATATTTTTATACCTGAATCTTAATAAATATTTTTCTTTGTCTTCATCAGACATCGTTCTAATTTCATCAGCATGTCTATCATAAATACGATTATCTGGAAACGTTGAATGATTGTCTGTAGGATTAATTAACACCATGCCATTGATTAAGTCAGGATTCTTATATGTGAGACCTGTTGCAATTGTTGCGCCAAGTTCTAGGCCAATCACATATGCTGAATTAATGAATAATGCATTTAATAGTTGTTGAATATCTGAAATATAGTCATCTACTCTACTATCATGTGGTGTATCACTTAAACCATGACCTCTTAAGTCAATAGATATAACCTGATAATTTTTACTTAACTTTTTAATAAGTGGTTCAAAGACATCCATGTCTTGAAAAACACCATGCAACAAGATAATTGGATAGCCGCTACCTTTTGTTTTATAGTGTATGGCAACATTTTCTTTCGTTAAAAATAAATTCATCATGCTTCACCTCTTTCGATTTGTTTACAAACATCTATGAGATCACTTAAACTTTCGATTGTATAATCTAATTCGTGCTCCTCTGGTGTGCCAATGACTGAATTAGCCATCCATGCAGTCTTCATGCCCATAGCATGTGCTGCTGCTATATCATTTAAAGGACAATCACCAACATATAATGCATGATGTGCCGTTATGCCAAGATGTTTCAATATATCTTCAAATATGATTGGGTCTGGCTTCATAGCGCCCACCTCATCAGAAGTTGAAACATAATGAATGTATGGATAAATACCGATTGCATTCATTACGTGTGTAATTTCTTCACTCTTACCATTCGCTACAACACCTAATTTATAACCCATGCTGCGTAATTTATCCAATGCTACCAATGTATCATAGAAAGGAAAATGGTATCTGTAGTGATGCATTTTATAGTCGTTATAAAATGTCTTCCACGATATCCTTTCTATATTTAATCTCTTAACAAGTTCTTGATATACCCATTCAACATCTTCTATACCATAGGGATTTAACGTTAAATATACTTTTTCAAAATCACGTCTTTGGACTGTTACCATTAACTCATGAAATCTCTCAAATTGTTCTTCCAAAAACTTCATTCGCGATTTCTCACGATCTACAAGCGTATCTTCTAAGTCAAAAATAATCGCTTGAATATCACACGAACACATGTCATCATCCCTTTCATAGAAACATTTTAAACTATTCCATAAAGAAAGCAATACAATTTTTATATACAAAACACCAACCCTCTATCTTAATGTTTAAAGGATTGGTGTCCGTATGCTATTGATTGTGATTTAATACCGATATATACCTTAAATATTCAGTAAGTTCTTTCTTTTTTTCGTTGTTCTGTAATCATTAAATACATCATAATCGGTATGGCAATAATTGAGAGTATAATGCCAACCGGAATTTGTATTGGACTTATAATAATTCTGCCAACAGTATCTGCAATTAATAAAAGTGCACCGCCGATTAATAAATTCAATATCATTTGTACGTTAATAGGTACCTTGTACACCCTTCTAACAACTTGAGGTACAATCATACCAATAAATCCAATAATACCCGTGAAACTTATAATAACGGCTGTCATTATAGCAGCTAATAGCAAACATGTCCATGATATCAATCTAACATTCACGCCAAGTGTTGTCGCTTTATCTTCACCTAATTGAATCATTTTAATAAAATGACTCATCATAAACAAGATTAAGATACAGATTAAAGAAACAATACCAGTTATTTCTACAGTTATTTTTTCGGCAGATGAAACGCTACCAAACATATACGACACCATGCTATTTACTTTATCCGGTTTCAGCAATAAAAGTATATAGAGTGCCGAATTAAAAAACGCACCAATAAAAATACCTGAAAGTATCATCGTTGCTACATGAAATGTTTTGACCATCGTTTCTGTAATGAGTACAACAACGATAAGCGTTAACAAACTAAAGAATATAGAAAATAATGGCACAAACCAAATGGATACGCCGATAAATACGGCAAGTGCACTTCCGAATGTTGCCCCACTTGCTAATCCTAACGTAAAACTATCTGCAAGTGGATTATTTAATATCGTTTGATAGATTTGACCACTCATGACTAACCCCATACCAGCAATTAATGCTAAGAGTGTTCGGGGTACTCTTAACTTGTAAAAGATTGTCCATTCAAGTTGATTATCGAATTTCCATGTTATACCCGTAGATCCTACGAATAAAGAAATGCCAATTGCAAACAATAGAACGAGAAACCATATCACAACATGATGATAAACTTTATGATTTTTAGTCATAAACTTTTTCAGAAAGTTCTTTTAGACCTTTCGCTAATCTTGGTCCTGGTCTAGAAATCATATCTGCATTTAGCGCATGAACGTGTTTCTCTTTAACAGCATTAACTTGGTCAAAGCCATCTCTATTGTTATTTAATTTTTGATATTCTGCTTCAGACTGTCCACTAGTTGTAATCATCACATCAGGATTTCTTTTAAGAATGCTTTCTTTATCCGTTTTAATCCATCCTTCTTGATCATGATAAAGGTTCTTAGCTTTGATAGAAGTTAACAAATCATCATAAAACGTATTTGATCCTGAAGTGTAAATGTCAGGTTGAGAAGAAATTTCCATAAACACTTTTTTACCTTGTTGGTCTTTTGGTACGTCTTTTATAACATCTTCTATTTCTTTCTTCACTTTACTTACTAATTTATCTGCTTCTTTTTCTTTACCTGTTACTTTTCCAACTTGCTTGAATGTATCATACATTTCATTTATTGAATTTGCATCATCTATGTAGACGACTTTCACGCCTGCATCACTTAATTTTTTTAAATCTTTTTCTTGTGTAGATTTGTTCGACTCATGCGCCAAAATTAAATCAGGTTTTGCTTTTAATAATGCTTCTGTATCGAGTTTAAAGGCATCGAATTGTTTTTTTTCTTTCACATCTTTAGGATAATCATCAACAGTTGATACCCCAACGACTTTATCTCCAAGTCCTAACGCGTATAATATTTCTGTATTACTTGGAATAAGCGACACAATACGCTTATATTCTTTCTTATCAGTTGTTTCTTGTTTCGTTTCTTTTTTGTTATCTGTATTATCTCCGCTTTGGCAACCCGTCACTATGATCATAGCAGCAAAGATTAAATAAAATATTCTGTTTATTTTCATACTTAATCCCTCCATATATTTAATTAAAAAATGGTACACAAAAAGGCGCAACTCAAATAAGATTGAGCTGCACCTCAATTAAAATAATGATTATATTACATAGATTCTGGAGCTGACACACCTACTAATGCTAACGCATTACGAAGTGTAATACGTGCCGCTTCAATTAAAGCTAAATGCGCTTTAGTCTTCTCTGCATCATCTGTTAATACTTTCTCTGCATTATAGAACTTGTGGAACTGTGCAGCCAAATCTTGAATATAATTCGTAATACGATGTGGACTGCGTGATTCTGCAGCAGAAACAATTGTTGGTTCAAATTCAGCAATTTTCTTCAATAAATCAAATGCTTTTTCATGTGTAATTAAAGATAAATCGACGTTTTGATCAATCGTGATACCTTTTTCTTCTGCTTGGCGAATAATAGATGATATACGCGCATGTGCATATTGTGCATAATACACTGGGTTATCTTGTGATTCTTTCTTAGCTAATTCCATATCAAAGTCAAAGTGTGTATCAGGACTACGCATCGTTAAGAAGTAACGAGCAGCATCAATGCCTACTTCATCCATAATGTCACGTAATGTAATAGCATTACCTGTACGTTTACTCATTTTTACTTCAACGCCGTCTTGTAATAATCGTACCATTTGCATAATTTGTATTTCAAGACGTTTTGAATCTACGCCAAATGTTTCAAGAGATGCTTTTAAACGATTAATATAACCGTGGTGATCAGCACCAAATAAATTAATTAATTTGTCAAAACCACGTTCTACTTTATCGTAATGATAAGCGATATCTGGTAAGAAATACGTATACGTACCGTCTTGTTTAATTAACACACGGTCTTTATCGTCACCAAATTCTGTTGTTTTTAACCATGTTGCGCCATCTTGTTCATAAGTATAGCCTAATTCTGTCATTTTATCTAAAACAGCTGAAATTTTGTTTGTTTCATATAATGATGTTTCACTGAACCAATTATCAAAATGAATATTAAAATCTGCTAAGTCTTGTTTTAATTTTTCCATTTCATAATCTAAACCAAGTTTACGGAATGTTTTAATACGTTCTTCTTCAGCTTCATCTTTAATTTCAGGATGTTTTTCAGCTAAGTCTTTACCGATTGCGATAATATCTTTACCGTAATAACCATCTTCAGGTAATTCAGCATCTAAACCTAACGCTTGATTATAACGCGCTTCAATAGAGTGCGCCAAATTTTCAATTTGTTTACCTGCATCGTTAATATAATATTCACGTGTTACATCATAACCAGCTGCACTTAACACGTTTGATAACGTATCACCTACTGCTGCATTACGTGCATGTCCAATATGCAAATCTCCTGTTGGGTTTGCAGATACATACTCAACGATGATACTTTCGTTTTTACGTTCTTCTGTTTGACCAAATGTTTCACCTTTAGTTAAAGCTGTCTTAATAATTTCAGTTAAATATTGTTGATCTAAGTAGAAGTTAATAAATCCAGGACCTGCAATATCTACTTTTTTAACATTCGCTTTATTTGTGTCCAAATTTTCAACGATTTGATTCGCAATTTCGCGTGGATTTTTGCGCGCTAATTTTGTTAATACCATCGCAATATTTGAAGAATAATCTCCATTTGCAGGGTCTTTAGGTGTTTCGATTTTAATTTCTGGAACTGTTTCTACAAGTTCAGATTTAATGATACTTGCTTTAATTTCTTCAATTAACGTTTCTTTAACTTGGTTAATAATGTTCATTCATTTATCTCCTTATAATTAATTTGAAATTGGTATGTTCCAAGTAACCCAGTTTGATCACTTAGCTGATAATGTATCCTGAGTTTACCTTGTTGATCGTCTATAAAGTGTTTGATTGATAATGTATTAACGTGCATTGTCATGCGTCCTGCTTCAGTATCATAATAACTAATCGTTTCTTGTCCTTCAACAAAGTGAAAGACTGTTTTGACCGCGCCAGTACGGTGGATTTTCACGCCATCATCTTCTATTTTAAGCATATTTTTTACGATTTGTTCATCAATCGTTTCTTCATATCTAATTATATCGCTATTTCTTCTATGAAATGTACCTGATGTTTTTGTTTGAAATGTTTCTTTCTCGCCATTTTGTTTTACGACTTGTTTAATATTTATATTAATATTTTCTTTCATAATTGGCCACCTCACCGTTTAAGAACGTATATCATTATAGCATATTTGACTATTAAAATTAAAAAAAGCAGGGCGAAAAGCGCCTGCTTTTTTTAGTGTCCTAGCTATAGTAGCTATCAACTATTTTACTTATGATATTGTGAAAAGACAATAGCTATTTAGTTGAATTGTGATAATTCACAATTAAGTCACAAAATAGACATATTTAATTTATCTCTAAAGATGATTTTAGTTCATCACTGCTGTTATGCCACATTTCAGAATTATGTTCTTGAAGGAATTTTTTAAGAACTGCTCTATTTTCGTCACCAATTTGGTCAATTTTCACTTGATGTTTCATAGATTTATCCATCATATTCACATGTTCTGGCATACTTTTATATCCACGCTTCTTAGGTTTATTAACCATTAAATAGCAACCTGTTAGCCCTGCATAATATGGACCTTGTTCGCCACGTTCAGTTGTAACCCAGCAAAGCCAATATTCTTTTGCTTCTTCACCTTTGACTTCTTCTATATCTTTAACCCATTTCACACGCTTTTCTACTTCAGCTCTAGCATGCATGGCACCAATATCGATAAATGCAGTTTGTTCTGATACATCGATAAATACAGGCGCCACGTTGTCTAAACTTATAGAGCCTATATTTGTACCTTTATGCCCATCTAATGGATCATTTTTAATGATATTAAATTGAAATCCTTTCTTTTCAGCCACTTGTTTCACCTCATTTAATTCATGATTACATCATACTAGAGTATCAGACTGACATTCAAGTTTGTAATCTACACGAGTTCATTTAATATATTGATAATATCGCCTTTAATCGTTTCGTCTTCCATTTCTATAATTAATTCTTTAGGATAATACAGTTTATAGTCTAAACGTTTAATCCCTGTAATACTATGGATGATGACTGATTGGCTACTAATTTCTTTAATACGACCTGTCTTCTGTAATAGATGTATCGGCTGTCTATTTGATCCTGGTCGGTCATAATCATATGGTAAGTCTGAGAACGAGTCACAAACGAAATAATATTCTGGATCAATGCCACCTTTTTCAAATAGATCTGTCAGTTCACCAATCGTAATAATAGATCCATCAAATGGTAAGTATTTAAACAAATCACGATTAACAAATCTTTTACTTAAATCACTTAAGATTGGGTCATCTTCTTCAGTCCACTCTTCTAAATAATACATCACGACCGCTTCATCTAGACGAATATAATCAGCGATTGAAACATCTTCTTCAAAAAATGGAATTAAATATTTTGGTTGCTCTTTAAATGAATATCCTTGATCATAAAGTACTTTCGCACGCTTAAAGCAGCGATTAAGCAATACTTCTCCACCTCGACTCACCGGGTGAAAATAAATTTGCCAATACATTTGATAACGACTCATTAAGAAGTTTTCAACTGCATGCATACCACTTTCTTTAATCAACACTTCATCTTTAGACGGACGCATCAATCTCAGCACACGTTCCATATCAAATTGACCATAACTCACACCTGTAAAATATGCATCTCGCTGTAAATAATCCATGCGATCTGCATCTATTTGAGATGAAATCATCGAAATGACTAATTTATTTTCATGTGTCTTATTAATCACTTCTGCTACTTCAGCTGGAAAATCAGGCGAAACTCTACTCAACACTTCATTAACTTCTGTATCACCTTTAATAATCAGCTGTGTGAATTTTTCATGATCCGTTAGAAATATTTTTTCAAAACAATGTGAGAACGGACCGTGCCCTAAATCATGTAAAAGTGCTGCACATAATGCGAGTGGTCTATCCTTATTATCCCAATGTGCACGCCCTTCAAATACTTCATCTATCATACGTCGTACAATTTCATATACACCTAGAGAATGTCCAAAGCGACTATGCTCAGCTGTATGGAAAGATAAATAGAGTGTTCCAAGTTGTTTAATTCTTCTTAAGCGTTGAAATTCTTTCGTTTTGATAAGATCCCAAATTAATTGGTCCCTTACATGTATATAACGATGAACAGGGTCTTTAAAAACTTTCTCTTCAGGTAATTTTTTTGTTCCATAAGCTTCCTGTGTCACTTTGTTCCCTCCATTTCATCCAATTATTCTACAATAAATTCAATTTCACCGACATTTTCATATACGGCTTTGTACTCTCCTTGTGTTAAAGGTTTTGGCAAAATAAATGTTCCACTTGAAATAAACATGCCAGGTGTTAATGAACGATTATATTCTTTAATTTCATTAATCAACCACTTAACAGCTTTAGCAGGATGTCCTTCAACTTCTGTACTAAATCCAGAAGCTAATTCTTTACCGTCTAAATATAATGTCCCCTTAATGTTATCTATATCTTCATAACTTAATTTCTTAGGTTCACCGTATACAACGCCACCACTTACTGCGCTATCGGCAATAATTTCTGTTACAGATAAATTAGGGAACCAGTTACTAAAACGTGAATCCGGAATCTCTACCCCTGGTGCAATCAAGCATTTATTCATAATATCTTCAAGGCTATCTTCTTCTGTTAATTCTTCTTGTACAATAAAAACTAATTCTAACTCTGCTAAAGGTTCATTTAAATCATTCAAATAAATATGTTTGTCCAGAATAGTTGTTTCTCCCATCGCACCATATAATGGCGTTGTTGAAGAAAAGATATCTCTTGTTTCTTGACTCGTTAAACTAATTTTATAACCTTTATGAATTTCAGTTTCTTCCTTACGCTGCAACACACCTTCTTGAATATCATATGCAGCATGTTCAGTTATATTCGATGGTAAAACACCATTTGGAATAATTGATTGATTCTCATAAGCTTCATAAAATTGTGAAATCCATTTATTTAGTGATTGTTCCATTACAATCAACCTCCTAAAAAGTTTTTTTCATTAACGTCGTGCGCATCGTGTCACCAAAAAGTAATTCTTCATATTCACGTATCACTTCAAAACCTTCCTTTTTATAAAAGGCTATACCGATATCATTCTTGCCATCCACTTCTAAATAAACTTCATGATATAAATCTTTGTATTGATCTAAACCTGCTTGTAATAAAGCTTTACCATACCCTTCACGTTGCGCTTCAGGTAGAACATAATGAGAAGATAAATACAATTCAGTACCTTTGATAAAATTAGCAAAACCAACAATCTTATCTTCATCTTCTGCAACAAAGAAATCAGAATCATTAATGCGCTTTTGAAGCATCTCTTTAGAATAAGACGCATTTAAAAATGCCGTCACAGTGCTCGCAGTATAAATATTGGTATACGTATCATACCAAGCCTTAGACGCTACATTTTTAATGCCTGAATAATCTTCAATTGTTGCTTTTCTTACATTTGCCATAAATATCTCTCCTCTATCTACCTTACACATCAATCTTCAATTCATGATGTCTATTAATCTACGTTTGTAAATCACCGTTTAATAATGTTCAAATGTACACATTTTAAATAACTTTATATCTCACGTTATAAATAATTATATCATTTATATATTAAAAACTATAATATTCAGAATACTTAATTATACCCGAAAACCCTACAGAAATGTAATATTTGTTAAGTATGTTAACACAAATTTAAAATACAGAACGTCAAAATATAAAAAATGAAAAACCAACAATCATTTTTACCAAATAATAATCCCCTCACTATAAAAATAGATTGAGGGGGAGTTTAGTATTAAATATATTTATTTAATCGGATGCATACCATCTTTCCAAGTTGTATAAATAAGATTACCACCTTGGTCTTTAAATTTCTTATTTGTTACGCCGCGTTCAAATGGTGCTGCTGGCTCGATGTTTAGGGTTGGTGTGACGTTTAATTCGTTGGCATACCATTTAGCCCAATCGTCTCCTTTTACGGGCTCATCATCTGCTACGTTATAAATACCTGATTCAAAGTTTAATGCCTGAATGGCTGTTTCAACTGCATCATCTATATGAATAAATGATTGTACGCCGTCTGTCATCGTAACTTCTCCATTTATAAATTGTTCATAAATCATACCATCTTTACCATACCAAGTACTTGGTCCGTATAATAAACCATAACGTAAAATAACATATTTGTTTAATCTAGCTGATTCTTTTTCTAATCCTTCTACACCATCAACTGTTATTTTACGATCGCCACTAGCGTCATAGTCTAAACTTGTTTCTTCTGTTGCTAATGTATCTCCAGCTTCATAAACAAATGCAATACTTTGTGATTGAATATGTGGCACATCGTGTTTAATTGCCGCTTCCACAAGATTTCTTGTACCGTCTATTCTAACTTTCGTATTAGCTGACATATCAACTTGTTTTAAGTCCGTGATTTCGTTCATGATTATATCTGGTTTAAAATCACCGATACTTTTTTCTATTGTGTCATATTCCAGTATGTTACCTATATATGCTTTTACACCTGCATTATCAAGTTTTTCTTTACCTTTTTCAGAAGTTGTTAACCCAGCTACTTCATAACCTTCTTCAATTAAGCGTTTAGTTAATTTTGTACCTATTAAACCAGTAGCACCTGTAACAAAAATTTTAGTCATGGTAATCCACCTTTTTTATTTATATTTTCATTGAGATATATACCCATTTTCAGAGTATAAAAACCATCCTTAAAAATATCAAATTCTTCATTATGTAATTACATAATAATTTATAATGTCACTATTATTAGATATCTAGCCTAATTGACTTATCTAAGCGCGTTATTATATCATTATGTCAATACAAATAAGGAGTGTTTATTTGGATGAAATCTTATACAATTGATGACCTTTGCCGAATGATTGATCACACTAACTTACATGCAGATGCAAGCCCTGAAGATATAAGACAACTTTGTGAAGAAGCTAAGAAATACCATTTTAAGATGGTTGCCGTTAACCAAGTACAATCCAAATTATGTGCAGAAATATTAGCTGGAACTGATATAGGAATTGGCGCTGCGATTGCTTTTCCATTAGGTCAGACTTCTATTGAATCTAAGAAGTTCGAGACGCAAGATGCGATTCATAACGGTGCGACAGAAATTGATTATGTTATTGATGTTACTGAATTGAAAAATGGCAATTTAGACTATATCAAAGAAGAAATGTCTTCTATCGTCAACATATGTAAAGCACATAATGTTACTTCAAAAGTTATCTTTGAAAATGCATATTTAACTAAAGATGAAATCAAAACTTTATCCCTTATCGCAAAAGACGTTAAACCTGATTTTATTAAAACATCTACTGGCTTTGCGACATCAGGTGCAACTGTAGAAGATGTTAAATTAATGTCCGAGACTGTAGACGGCGAAGTTAAAGTTAAAGCAGCTGGTGGTATTCGTGATGCTGATACATTCATTAACATGATTAAAAATGGTGCAGAAAGAATTGGTGCTAGTTCAGGTATCCATATCATCAAAGCATTAGAAGAACGTCTTACAGAATCAGATCAGAAAACGATAGAAATTGGATGATAAATTATGATAAATAAACCTTTACACCAACAAATTAAAGAAGACTTACTGAATAAAATTGAATACGAAGACTATAAAGTTGGCGATAAAATTCCAAATGAAGTTGATTTGGCGACGCACTATAAAGTAAGTAGACCTACTGTTAGACAAGCAATTAATGCACTTGTTATCGATGGCTTTTTAGAACGTCGAAAAAAGCGAGGTACAATCGTTCGACAACGTAAAATCAATCAAGAATTTACACACGTCATCGAAAGCTATAATGATGAAATGACAAGAAAAGGACTTATCCCAAAGACAAAAGTTCTATCATTGAAATCAGAAGTTGCCAGCGAAGAAGTCATGCAACAATTAGAACTAAAACCAGGAGAATCTGTATATAAATTAGTCCGTTTAAGATATGCAGAAGAAGATCCAATCGTTCTTGTAACAACTTATATTCCTTTATCATTAGTACCTAATTTAAAAGAAATTGATTTTACAACGACACGATTTTACGAAGTGTTAGAAAAAAATCAAACACCTATCAAAGAAATTACGAGAAAGCTTGAATTAATCACAGCAGATGAAACCGTAAGTGATTTATTATCTGTAGAGATTGATGCCCCACTCTTCTACTTCCATAGTGTGGGTTATATAGAGGATCATGTACCAATTGAATACTCTGTCTCTAAATACAGAGGCGATTTAAACTCATTTATCTTTAATATCTCTTCATAATTTATAAGCTCAACGATAGCAATAATGCAGTCCAATCATGAATACAAAGGTGATATGATATGACAAATATATTAGAGCACTTCAAATTACAAGGTAAAGTTGCAATCATTAGCGGTGGCACAATAGGAATAGGTCAATCAATGGCATTAGCATTAGCACAAGCAGGCGTGCAAATTATCATAGCAGATCATAACGTCTCATCAATAAACAAAACACTCTCAAGAATTAAACAAAGCGAAGACATTGAAACAGTTGCATTAAAAGTAGACATAACCGATCCAACATCGGTAAATCAAATGCTCAATAGCGTCATAGAACAATTTGGCAAAATTGATATGTTAGTCAATAAAGTAGGGATGACATACAACGTAACAGCAGAAGAACTCACATTTGAAGATTGGAATAGAGTTATGAATCTAAACTTGAATGGAATATTTTGAGTGAGCTGATGTTTGAAGGCTGTGTTGGCAGGGCTGTGCGCACGAAGATTCCCAGATATCGTGCGTTATAGGGTCAAAATGAGGCTTGGTGCACGAAGACTTCTAGATATCGTGCGTTATAGGGTCAAAATGAGGCTTGGCGCACGAAGACTTCAAGCAAAGCACCTCACTCCAACAGATATTTTATGAATTTATAATTTGTAGGCTGTGTTTTGACGAACACAGCCTTTTTATATTAAATTCTTTTAAGTTCTATTTATTTCATACTTTAAATACGTTAAAATTATATATAACTCGAAATATAATTGGAGTTTTTCATATGAAATATAAAGGTTTCGAACAAAATAAGATATTTATGATTTTAAACTGTATTATTTTCTTGATAGCTTGTTTACTACTCAAAAGATTCCCTATATTTAATTATTCAGGCTTTTTAGGAACGATTCTTTTTATTGTTGTAATACTCATATTAAGTGTTGTCATATATCAAGTTAACTTCTTTATCTATAGAAAAATCAAAAACTATACAAGAGAAAATAAATATAATTAGAAGTATGTAAAATATTTAGAATGAAGAATCAAAATGGAGGTGTTATTAAATGTCTATTAAACAAGTGATCGATAAGTTATTAAATAAAAAATGGCATTCGGAAGACTTAATATGGATAATTCTTATAATTGTTGTAATGAGTACAATCACAACACCATTATTAGGTGTTCCTATTGGAATCATAGTTTACTTTTTATTATTTGATAATAGTGATGAAAGTGACGAAGAAGAAAACGAGTATGAGTTAGATAACAAGAAGTAAAACATTCTTTAATCTAATACATAAAAAAAGAACCCCAAAATCCAATGGACAAAAGGATTTTGGGGATTTTGGGGATTCTAATTATTTAATTAATACTTGTATAAATATTATTTATTATTAATATTTTTTCACTTTTTTTATAATTCCTATAACTAAAGCAATCAGAGCTATTACTACAATTAAAGACACTGGTCCTGCCATTCCTAATATCATTTTATGTTCTCCTTTAATATCTTTTACTTTTGTAATTGTGAATACACTTATTAATTATGTTAAAAGCTTACTTTATTAATATATCTTAATATCAGTAAAAATGAAGGATTTTTATTATTATTTTTCAGTAATGATAGTATTTATCGTATTCGAAAGTATACTTCAACGAGAATTAGAGATATCAAGAATCCTCATAGTCCCTTTAATTTCAAGTATTATTATGATTGCATTTAATAAACAAGAATGAAGAAATTTTCAATTCCATAATAAACCAAGCTAAAATCAATGTTCTTATACTTTAATACATACGTATACATTCATATACAAGATCGAAGAATTCGTCGACTTTGACGTTTTTGGCTACTTTAACGTTATGTTCTTTTTTGAGTACGTCGGATTCGTCACATACTGTTCGTCCGTAACTTGGTCCGCGATTAATGTCGATTTCTACGTACATATCTTGAACTTCAAATAAGTCTTTATTTACGAGGTAGCCTATTGTTGTTGCATCGTGTAATGGACCTGCTTCTAATCCAAATTCTTGGAATTGTGTTTTTAAAGTAAAGTTCATTAAATCACTAAACAATTGCCCAGCTTTATTATTTGTTGATTCCATACGTTTGATAATTTCAGGTGTACATAGTGTCTTGTTTGTTACATCTAGACCCATCATGACGATTGGTACACCTGATTTAAAAACGATATGTGCCGCTTCTGGATCAGCAAAAATATTAAATTCTGCTGATGGCGTGAAATTCCCATTACCGTATGCACCACCCATTAATACAATTTCTTTAATTTTAGATGTGATGGATGGTTCTAATTTCATTGCTAAAGCAATATTTGTTAATGGTCCAGTTGGTACTAGCGTAATATCTCCTTCGCTATCTAATAAAGTATCAATGATAAATTGTACCGCTCTTTTATCTTCGGGTTCTCTATTTAACGCATCAAATACAGGACCATCCATGCCTGTTTCTCCATGGACATTGTCAGCAACTACACGTTCTCTCATTAAAGGTTCAGATGCCCCACTATATATTTTAACGTCCATATTCAAGTGTTGTGCGACACTCAAACCATTCTTAACAGTTTTCTCAAGCGTTTGATTTCCTGAAACAATTGTTATACCCAATAAATCAATATTAGGATGAATATATGCCATTAACATCGTTATTGCATCATCATGACCTGGGTCGCAATCTAAAATTATTTTTTGTTTTTCCATTATAATTCCTCTCCTCTTTGTAAGCCTTTTCTTTATTCTTGTATTATACTTCTGCAAAGATTAAAGTAAGTATGAGAAATATCATATAAGAGGTGTGAAATATTGAGAGAAATTCATAACGACAAACTTAAACAAGATTTAATAGACCAATTCAATTATCTCGATCTCTTTGGATTCGATGTTCAACAATACGTAAAACTCTTTTTCATTCCTCAAAAAGATCATATTATTCAAGACACTCAAAAACCCGAATATTTATTTTATCTTGTTAAAGGAAAGACAAAATTATACGAATACATGGAAAATGGCCAAGTTTCTTTAATCGATTTTTTTGCACCTTCTTCTTTTATAGGAGAAATGGAACTGATAGATGAACACGCCGCACCCCTTAATGTCCAAGCAATAGAAGATTGTTGGTGTTTAGCATTACCATTTATTGAACTTAAAGACACTTTATTAACGGATCCCGTATTATTAAAAAATTTATTATCTTATATCGCACATAAGAACATGAAAAACATTCGAACTTCAACACGTAATCAATCATATCCATTGTCTAAAAGACTCGCTTCTTTTATTTTAGTTACAGAACAAAATGGTAAATATGAAGAAAAACATACACAAGTCGCACAATACTTAGGCGTATCTTATCGACATTTATTATTTGTTATCGCAGATTTTGTACAAAAAGGATATTTAGCAAAAGAGAACAATAGCTATAACATATTAAATATGGATGAACTAAAAAAGTTAGCAAACATATAATATGGTAGAAAAAAGCCCCCACTACATGTTGTAGTGAGGGGATTATAGCTAATATTTATATTATGACTGTGTCTTTTTCAACTTCTTATTTAACTTCTCGTCTAATTCTTTTTGTCGACGTTTTCGTTCTTCATTTCTAAGTCGCAATCTTTCTTCTTCTTCTGGATCGCGTTTCTTTTGAAGTTGTTTTTGGATTTTTTCCATTAGTTCGTCTTCTGTTAAAGCGGCACATGGGCGGTTATTTACGAATGCGAATGTCTTTCTTCTACCTGGTCCACAATATGATTGGCATGCTACTTCTATTTCAGCTTCTGGGTCTAATTTTTTAATTTTTTTCAAAAGTGATGGCAAGTTAACGGCTTGGCAATCATCGCAGACTTGAAATTTATTTCGCATTTGTTTCCCCACCTTTCTTAATTGTTAATTTTGCAATAAATTATTATACCACCTTAACAGTTGTTTGAGAATGTCATTTTATCGTTTTTCCATATTTCGAATCATTTTATCATTGCGTTCTATCATTCTTTCGAAATATTTATCGTACAATGTCCATTCTTCTGTTGTGACAGGATCCATATTCAAAGTTGCACCTAAATTTTTCAAACTTCCTAATAATTTAAATAATATGTCGTTAGTTGTATACTCAGTGCCTAATAATTCGTTCAATGAAGCCATGCTTTCAGGTATGATAGTCGGATAAATGAATTTTGTCTTTTCGTTTTTCAGTGCATGTTCATAGAATGCTTTCATCATTTCGGCACGTTCAGCGCCTGATCCTTCCACACATAAATAGATTTGAACTGCTATACCGCCTCTTACTCTTCGTTGTGATATACCAGCAAATTTTTGATTATGAATACTTAAGTCATAACTACCAGGGCAGTATGATGCGGTAATTTCTTTATTCTCAATTTCATTAGTATCTTCTTTAAACATTTCACGAATAAGACGTAACATCACTTCATATCCTGTATCAATGGATACATCATGCTTACCTTTAAAAATTAAAGATATATTAAGCACACCTTTATCTAGCACAACACCTAATCCGCCAGAATTTCTTACGATTGCACTATAACCTCTAACATCATTTAAATATGCAATACCATCTTTTAAATAAGGTAATCTAGAATCATGTATGCCTAATATCACGACGTGATTGTGTATCCATGTCCTAACAACACTTGGACTTTTATCATTTCCTACTTGATCACAAAATGTATCATCGAAACTAAAGGACTGCATTGGCTGCAGTCCTGAAGTGTGGTCAATGTATCGCCATTCTTGTGTAAAATAATCTTGCAAATTAGCCATGATTATAATGTTTGAGCAGCTGTAATGATTGAAAGACTATATACGTCTTCAGCTGAACAGCCACGAGATAAATCGTTAACAGGTGCGTTTAAGCCTTGTAATACAGGACCAACTGCATCAAATCCGCCTAAACGTTGTGCAATTTTGTATCCAATATTACCCGCTTCTAAGCTAGGGAAGATAAATACATTTGCATCACCTTGAATTTCAGAATTTGGTGCTTTCTTAGCAGCAACTTCTGGTACGATTGCTGCATCAAATTGGAATTCACCATCTAATACAACATCTTTTAAATCTGTTTCTTTTAAGTTCTCTTGAGCAATAGAAACTGCTTCAGATACTTTTTCAGTATCAGGTGATTTAGCTGAACCTTTAGTTGAGAAGCTTAACATTGCTACTCTTGGAGACATACCAAATGCTTGAGCAGTCTTAGCACTTTCGATTGCAATCTCAGCTAAGTCTTGTGCATTAAGTTCTGGGTTAATTGCACAATCACCGAATACATATTGTTCTTCACCTTTAGTCATGAAGAATACGCCAGATGTTTTTGTAACGCCTGGTTTTGTTTTGATAATTTGTAATGCTGGACGTACAGTATCTGCAGTTGAATGCGCTGCACCACTTACTAATCCATCAGCTTGATTTGTGTAAACTAACATCGTACCGAAGTAGTTAACGTTATTTAACAATTCTTCAGCTTGTTCTTGAGTTGCTTTACCTTTACGACGTTCAACAAATTTTTCTACTAAATCTGCTTTTAGTTCACTTGTTTCTGGGTTGATGATTGTAAGACCATCGATTGATAAGTCTGCACCCGCTGCAGTTTCTTTAATTTTTTCTTCATTACCAAGTACGATTGGTGCAACCAAATCTGTAGCTTGTAATTTAACTGCTGCTGTTAATACGCGCGCATCTTCACCTTCTGGTAATACGATACGTACATTTTTACCTGTTAGTTTGTCGCTTAGAACATTAAGTAAATTAGACATAATTGCCTCCTATATATGATTGCTATTATTTTTCCATTCACAATTATAACATTTTTTCATAAATTTTCACGTATCTAAACTGTGAATTTATGTTGGATATTTTTAAAATATTATCATTTATATTCTGAAAGCAACATTTTCCATTTTTTATTTAAAATTTTATCCTTTGAAACTGTAAATTTTTCGTTTGGTTTTAAGTTTGGATCTTTACCATTGTAATCTTTAGTTGCAAATCCTGTAGATAGTGATGGTTCACTATTTGGCTTGAATTGATATTCGTATACTTTACCGTTATCTGCAAACAAATATTTCGTAATCGGTTGATCCATTTTAGCGACACTACTGTATCCTTGAATATTAGTTAGATCTTGTGCACGTTCATCATAACCACCTTGATTATGCTTGCTTTGATACATCGTTAATCCAACAACGTTATGGATATTAAAATGTTTCCTCCCTGGTTTATCATGATCTGCTATTTGTATTTCACCATCGTCACTAATCGCATAGCCATCACCTTCCATTTGTTCGTTTCGACTAAAATAACGATTAGATACTGCTTTATGTTGATCTTGGCCATATTCGTCAGCAATTTTTAGTAACTCTTGTTTCAATGTATCTCTGTCTTGCTCTGAAAGTTTAATCTGCTTAGTTTCTGCATGTTTCGTTTCACTATGCTGCTTTGTCTCTTCTTGTGAACCATTCTGACAACCACTTAATATCAATATCATCACAATGGCCATACTTAAATAATTGAATACTCGTCGCAAAGTAACCGCTCCTTCTATTAACAAATAGGCGCCTCCATATCATCATATTTGAAGGAGACGCCTTATGGATATTTATTTAACTTTAAAATCTATGCTTAGTCTTTTTTAATACCGAATTCATCAACTAATTTAACTGTTCTTTGTTCACCTTTACTAATATCGCCATGTAATTGATAAATTTTAACGACTAATTTACCTTCAGATACATCATAAACTGAGAAGTTCTGATCAGATGAATCACGATTATTTTCATGACTATCATTAAAAGCATCTGTCTTATGAGGTTGCTCGCCTATCGCAAATAAACTATTATAATGATCTAATTGTTCTTGAGTTAAATCTTCTAGCTCTGGTCTAACTTTCTTAATATGTTCTAAAGGACGGTCGTATATACTGTCATACGCTTTTGTACCACCTGTATTAGGCAGTACGTAGACTGAACCTTCTGGGTTGTCATAATATGTGATGTTATCTTGACCTCTAATTTGTTTGGCATCTTCTTTCTTAGCATTTACAAAGCTATTTTTAGTCGATGTATGTTCTAGTGGTTTCGTACGAGAAAGCACATGGTCATGACCTTGTAATACTAAATCCACATCTAAATCATCAATTTGTTGAGTCAGTTCGTCACGTATTTTAGCAACATCTTCATCTGATAATGCATGATACGATTTAGAATACATTGGTTTATGCAGGTTTAAGATAACCCATTTAGAGCCATTCTTTCTGGCATCTTTAATATCTTGTTTAATCCATTCCATTTGTTCTTTGCCAATTGCTTTTTCTTCAGGATTATCTTTAGATTTCTTATTATCATTCGTATTAGCGACAACCATATGTGCACCATTATAATCAAACGAATAATAAGATCCACCATTGACCGCATTGTTTTCTTTAGGTACATTGACATGTTCGTTATACTTTGTCAGTAATTTTTCATCATCTTCACTTAACGCATATTCGTCATGGTTACCAGGTGCAGAAGCTACAGGTAGTGACATAAATGATGGACGTGATTGATCATATAAATCTAACCACTCATCTTCAATTTCTGCAGTTTCTACAAAGTCTCCTGTGTGTAATGCGAAGTTTGGATTACCTGCTGTTTGAATAGCATTGCTTAACGTATCTGCTCCAAATTGTGCTTCATTTCTTACGTGTTCATTCCAATAAGCATTTTGTGTATCTGTATACTGTACAAATTGGAAAGGATCGCCGTTGTTTCCAGAAGTCTTAAATTGTCCAACTTCACTTTGAGGACCACTTGCACTACCTACGCGATAATAATATGTAGTATTCGGCTTTAATCCCGTTGCTTTCGCTTTATAATTATATTCAGGAACTGTCATTAGTTCAGACTTCCCATGTTTATCACCACGTGTCCATTCAGCACCTTGTGCATGTTCATCTGTATAATATCCATTTATTTTCTCTTTACCTTGAGCATCTTTTACAGGTTCACCTTCATCATCTTTTTCTACATCCGCAAAGATGAAATTGCCGTTCTTATCTCGTTCAACATATTTAGAATCCACTTTTTTAGAAGTTGCATCAAACGATTGTGCATCATCAAATTGACCCGACTCTGACACCCAAACTTTAGCATCATTAAATTGATCTGTCGTATACCAATTAAAAGCCATTTCTGTTTTCGTATCACCATTAAAATTCGTAATAATACGATTCGGCTGATTTTTCTTAGGTACAGGCGCTACTTCCGGTTTCTGTGACATCACTTTAATATTCGAATGAGATTGTTGATTCACAACAGACGAATCAGATCCCGAACCACCAGCACCACTCGCCTCAACCGTACCAGAAGTAGAAATCCCTAACAATAACATCATACATGCCGTACCACTAATGAATCTCTTTGCTATTGACTGATTATACATGTACACTTCCTCCTAATTAACCCTATAGTGATTTAAAAAGCAATCTATTAAGAAGTGTATCAATCATATTTTAACCCTATGTAAAGATAGTATGAGTATTGTATGAATGTAATATGAAGAGAGATAGAATAATAAAATAACAAAAAAGAAGCTCAACTCGAGCTTCTTTTTTGTATATTACTTTATTTTTTTAATAGTTCTTTTTTAAATGTTTCTGCTTGTTTCTCTACTGAGATTAAATCTCCGTATAATGCTTCATTACTTGTGTAGTAAATGACGTTATTGTTTTTCACTGCTTTATTATTTTTCCATATAGTTGAATTTGTAAATTCATTATTTGGTTTTTTACCGTCTTGTGTTGGTATAAATAAGTAGTCTCCTGAATAATCGTTAAATTTTTCTTGAGGTACTTTCATGAATTTTTCTTTTGGCATTGCTTTTTTAGCTTCTGGATCTTCTTTTAATTTGAAACCATCGAATAATGCGTCACTACCTCGACCGAATCTTGCGCCGAACTGATAAATATCTTTTGCTTGTACGTCCATAATTGAAGCTGTTTTATCTGCTCCGATATGTTTTTTAATTTCTTTACCGTCTTTTAAAAGTTTATCTGATAGTTCGTCTGCTTGTTTTTTAGCTTTTTCTTCTTTGTTCACTAATTTACCGTATTCGATATGCGTTTGTTTATAATCTGTGTCTTGTACTTTTAGTGATACAGTTGGTGCTATTTTTGAAAGTTTATTATTATTTTTATTTTCTTTATACGTTACGATTAAATCTGGTTTAAGCTTCGCTGCCGCTTCAACATCTTCTGGATCTATTTTCTTAACATCTTTCATATCTAAATATTTAGAATCTGGGAATACACTTGTGATCGCTACTGGTTCTACACCTAATTTTTTCAAGTTACCATAGTTAGCTGTCAGTAATAGAATACGCTTTGGATTTTTAGGAATTTTTACTTTATCTCCGCTTTCAGTCGTAAATGTTCGTTCTTTACTGTCACTTTTACTACTTGATGCTTCGTTCTTATTACCACATGCTGCTAACAATAACGCTAAACATAATACAAAACTTAATATTTTTTTCATTTCTACACCTCTTATTTTATTTTAAAATGATGGAATTAGCGTATCTTCATGTTTTTCTTTTAGATATTTTTTAACTGCATCACTTTTCATAACTTTATGTAATTCTTTAATCTTTTCTGAGTCTTTATTATCTTCTCTTGCAACGAGTTGAATTGAGAATCGTGAATCAATGTTTTTCTCTAAGAACAGTGCGTCAGCTGGTTTTAAGCCAATTTTAGAAATATAAGTTGGATAGTTATAGACAAGTGATACATCTTTTTCACTATACGTTTCTGCTAAGTTCAGTAAGTCTACTTTCAACCATTTGAAATCTTTAGGATTTTCGACGATATCTTTCGTAGTGCCATTTACACCAACGCCGTCTTTCAATTTAATAAGACCTTGTTCTTCAAGAATCGCTAATGCTCTACCTTCATTTGAAATATCATTTGGTATCGCTACTTTTGTACCTTTTGGAATGTCATTGATGTCTTTATATTTTTTAGAATAAAAACCAACTTTTGCATCATAAATCGGTTGAATCGCTACTAAATTTGCTTTACGTTCTGAGTTGTATTTTTCCATAAATGGTTTATGCTGTGCGAAGCTTGCATCCGCTTCTTTACTACTTACCATATCGTTATAAGCAACGTTGTCATTCACTTGGACAAGTTTAATTTCCCAGCCGTCCTTTTTAGCTTCTTTTGCTGCTTCTTTAACGACGTCTGTCATTGGTGGTGCTTGAGAAGCTACTTTAATGACTTTGTCTTCATTATCTTTTTTATTCGCGCCACAGCCTGCGATGATAATGCTTAACATTAATAACATAACAAATAAACTTTTTTTCATTTCTACACTACTTTCTTTTATCTATTTTTCGAGCTATAAAGTTTCCTAACATTTGTGTGATAAACACACTGATAATGATGATGATGATTGAGAAATACATGATTTCATTTTCATAACTTTGGTAACCGTATCTGATTGCGAAATCACCTATTCCACCACCGCCAACAATACCCATGACTGTTGAATAAGACACCATGCTTACTGTCGTCGTTGTATATGCCAATATAATGCCGCTACGTGATTCAACTAATATGAAATTCCAAATATATTTAAATGTTGTTGCACCTAGAGATTCTGCCAAGACTTTAATATCACCAGGAATATCTAATAATACTTGCTCAACCAATCTTGAAAATATCGCGATACCTACAATACTTAAAGGGATAATCGATGGGTATGGACCGAACGCACTCCCTAAAATCATACGTGTAAGCGGAATTAAACTGATTACAAATAGTAAGTACGGGAATGAACGTATAAATGTAATTAAGAAATTAAATGACCAATAATAATTGATATTTAAAGCTTTAATACTCGGGTTTGATAAAAATAATGCGATGCCTAGAGGTAGTCCAACTAGCAAAGTGATGAGCATGGAATAACCTAACATGATGCACGTTTCTTGTAAGGACTGAATCAATTCTGGTAAGTAGTAATTTATCTTCTCTAAAAATGTCATTCTTCTAAACTCTGCCTAACATTCTCTAAATAAGAATTCGTATTTCTTTCTACACTTACTACTTTATTATCCATAACCTCTAACAATTGACCGTCCTCCATAACACATACTTCTTCACATAATTGTTTAACAACGCTCAATTCATGCGTCACAAAAATAATCGTAATATTATATGCTTTATTTACTTTCTTCAACATCTTAATGATGATTTCCGTGTTATGTTCATCTAAACTACTTGTTGCCTCATCACACAATAAAATATCCGGGTTTCTCACGAGGGCTCTTGCTAATGCAACACGTTGTTTCTCTCCACCGGATAATTGTGCTGGATAATAATCCCTTTTATCATTTAACCCAACAAACCCTATTAATTCATCTACTTTTGCTTTATCTTGCTGATTAATAATTTTTAAAGGCAAAGCGATATTTTGCTGAACGTTAAGGTTATTCAACAAATTATAATTTTGAAATACCATGCCTATTTTTTCTTTATACTTCCTTACAACACGCTTTGATAATGCTTCTGTGTCTTTCCCGTCAAAAACAATGCGCCCTTCTGTTGGTTGTTCTATTAAATTCAATAATCTCAGTAACGTCGACTTTCCCGAACCGCTTTTGCCGACAATACCTGTAACAGATCCTGGTTCTATCGTTAAAGAAAAATCTTTTAAAGCAAAATTGTCATTATATTTTTTTGAAACATTTTCTAATTTATACAACTTTATACTCCTGTAAAATTATTTTAAAAAGGAATCTATTTTCATTATCTAATAATTGAAATCGATAATCAATATCAATTAATACATTTAAGTATTCTTTCTTTCACAACAATGTAAAAAGTTGAGTCCTTTCAACCTTATCTAGTATGATAGACTTGTAATGAAGATATCTTTTCTAAAAGGAGCGAAAGTAAAATGAACGAAGCAGCAAAAACATTAGATGGTTGGTACAGCTTACATTTATTTTATGCAATTGATTGGGCAAGCTTAAAAACTGTACCTGAAGAAGATCGAAACACAATGATCAGCGAATTCAAGACTTTCCTTGAAGCGTTGGAAACAGTTCATAATAATAAAGAAGGTTCTCATGCTTTCTATAACATAACAGGCCAAAAAGCAGATTTAATGTTATGGTTCTTAAGACCAGACGTTAAACAATTAAACGCCTTAGAAAATGAATTTAACAAGTTAGATATCAGTGACTTCCTAATTCCAACATATTCATACGTATCAATCGTAGAACTTTCAAACTATCTTGCAGGTGACTCTAACGAAGATCCATACGAAAACCCACATGTAAAAGCAAGATTATATCCAGAAGTACCACGTTCAGAATACGTATGTTTCTACCCAATGGATAAAAGACGTGACGGCGAAGACAACTGGTATATGTTAGATATGGATCATAGACGTAGCTTAATGCGCTCACACGGTTTAATCGGACGTAGTTATGCAGGTAAAGTAAAACAATTTATTACAGGTTCAGTAGGACTAGACGATTACGAATGGGGCGTAACATTATTCAGTGATGACATGTTACAATTCAAGAAATTAATCTATGAAATGCGTTTTGACGAAGTATCAGCTAGATATGGAGACTTCGGAGCATTCTATGTAGGTAATATATTAAGTATTGATGAATTAGATACATTCTTTAAATTGAAATAATATAGAAAGAGCCTGGAACTGAGTGAAGTTCCAGGCTCTTCATATTTTAAGTGCTAAAGATGTTCATTTACAGGCCGATAATTTATTTTATCGGCCTGTAAATACCGTTTTCGGGTCGATATTTTATTTTATCGGTCCATATTATTGATTGAGGCTGGGACATAATATAATATCCAAACCTCTCTTTCATTGTCACCTATATTTAACTAAATATATTGATGAATAGTGTAACAATTGGGACGCCTAGTAAATCTATTAGGAAGGCGCCAACTACTGGGACTACTAAATAAGCTTTTGGTGATGCACCGAATTTTTTAGTTATAACATCTAAGTTAGCCATGGCATTTGGTGTTGCGCCTAGTCCATGTCCGATAAATCCGCCTATCATAACTGCTGCATCATAATTTTTACCTAGTCCTCTAAACACGACAAATACTGAGAATAATACAATAAATACAATTTGTACTAATACAATAATTGTTAACGGTAGCGCCAATTGATAAATTTCTGTTAATTTAATACTCATTAACGCGATTGATAAGAATAAACTTAATGAAACATCACTTACTTGGTTAGTAATTTTCATATCAATGATGTTTAAGTTTCCGTAATCAGAGATGTTTCTTATGATAACTGCTACAAACATTGCGCCAACGTAAACCGGAATATTTATTCCTGTTAAATTCGTAAATCCATCTCCAATATATGTACCAATCGCCATACATACTGCAATAATTGTAAATTGAACAATAAATACTGTTGTAGGGTTCATTCTACTATGTAAGTTCTCGTTATATTCCACTTCGCTAAAATCTATACCTGTATCTTTAGCATCTCCTGGTTTCAAATCAAACTTTTTAATTAAATATCGAACCACAGGACCGCCTATTAATCCACCAGCAACAAGTCCTAGTGTCGCTGCTGCAAGTGCCGCTGTTACCGCAGAGTCTACGCCTAATGATTCTAAAGTCTTACCGTATGCCGCTGCATTACCATGACCACCTTCCATGGACATTGATCCAGCAGTTAAGCCAAGTAGTGGTGGAATATTTAATACTTTAGATAATGAAACACCGATTACATTTTGACAAAATGCTAAAATTCCACAAAAAACAAAATATAAAATCAGTACTTTTCCACCAAGTTTCAATAATTTTAATGAAGCACCTAAACCTATTGTTGTAAAGAATGCCAACATAAAGAAGTCCTGTAGAAAATCAGAATCTAATTTAATTGTAATGACATTTAATGATTGTAAAATAGCAACTACAATAGCAAATAACAAGCCACCTATTACTGGCGCAGGAATACATAAGCGTCTCAATATAGAAACTTTATTTACAATACCCTCACCTAATAAAAGTAAGACACATGCTATAGCTAAAGTTGTGACAGCATCAAACTGTAACATCATCGTTCCCCCTAAAACCTTATATTTTTCATTAGAAATCGTTTTCAAACACTGATGAACATTATACCTATCTCAAATACAGAATGCTACCTTCTATAAAACAAAAATAAAATATTTTCACAAAAAGCTTAGTACAAAATTTTTTTATAACAAAATATCACCAACAAAAAACCAGACTAACGTCTCTCGCTAGTCTGGTTTACTATCTATTTATTTTTTCACTTCTGTTTTGGCTTCTAGGTCTATCATTTCTTCTTTTGTCTTATCTAATACTAAATAGTTTAATTCATCGTTCGTCATTTTCTTAAGTGATGGGTATCTTATCATAAAGAATACAATACCAAGCACTAACCAAATGAACAACGCGATATAAGAAGGTAATGATAAACTTGCTGGTGATCCTGGGATAAGTAATAAACCTAAGAATATACCAGCAATAATCGCACCGATAATCGCAAATGTTTTGTATTTTGGATGATACATCATGCTTCGTTTATCGTATGAAAATAGTTTGAATGCTGATAAACAAGTTATGAAATAAGCGATTGAAACACCTGTTGATGACATATCTACAATCCATGTTAACGCTGTTCTACCTAACCATGGTGCTGCAAGTGCCAATACTAAAATAAATATAATACTGATATACGGTGTATTATATTTTGGGTGTAACTTTTTAAAGACGCTTGGCATAACAGATGCTCTACCCATAGAGAATAACAATCTACTTGAACTCATAAAGAATCCGTTCAATCCTGTGAATATCCCCATCAATATTGCGACGATTAATACTGCTAAACCAACAAACGAGAAAGCTTCTTGAACGACTGAACCTGTCACCCATAAATCTCCACCTACAGATGATGCATCTTTAAATAACCAACTTGTTAAGAGTATCATCATCACATAAGTTAGCGCTGAGGCAATCAAACTAAATACGATTAACTTAAACGTCTTACTTGGTGAGAAGTTAAATTCTTCTGCCGTTTGCGGAATATTATCAAAGCCTACATATGCCCATGGTGCAACTGCCAGAATTACAACGATTGAGGCAAGCCATCCCATGTCATTATTGACAACAGGCTTAAGATTTGAGAATGAAAAATCATGCGTGAAAAATGATCCTGCAAATAAAAGTATAACAACAACTGCTAATACCACACAGAATATATATTGCAGACTTCCTGAAAAACTAGAACCTTTTATACTTATCCAAGCAAATATTAACAATATAAGTGACGATAGTATAATTTCAGTTATGTACACATCCCAACCTGCTACTGTATATAATTTACCTTGTTCTAAAAATCCCGGCATAATAAATTTAAAAAGCAAACTAAATGCAGAGGCGTTTAAAGCAACGATACAAATATATCCAAAAGTTAAAAACCATGAAGAGAAGAATGATACATATTTACCGAATCCTAAGTATCCGAATGCAAAAGCACCACCTGATACTGGGAACTTTTCAACTAATGCACCGTAACTAACTGCAATAACTATCATCAATAATGCACCGATAAAAATACCGATTGAAGCACCTAATGGTCCAGCCTGACTAATCCAGTCACCTGGTAGTATAAATGCACCCCAACCTATGCTTGAGCCGTAAGCGATAGCCCATACGAATTTTTCTGATAAGTTCTGATCTAAATTTCCTCTTGATAAATCTTTCTTTTTCCTAGCCATACATGTTCCACCCTTATCTATAAATTTCGTGAAACGTAATTAACCTTTAATTAAATTTTCCAAACAGCAATTACGAGTAATAACCAACTTGCTATAAACAATACGCCACCTATTGGTGTAATAGCGCCAAGTATTTTAATTTGTGTTACAGCAAGTATATATAATGAACCACTAAAGAATACTATACCAAATGTCATCAACCATCCAGCTACGTTTAAACTAATAGATGTTGTGCCCATAATGATACCAATTAAAATTAAACCGAGTGCATGATACATTTGGTATGTTGTTGCTTTACCCCATATATCTAAGTATTTAGCCGATAATTTATTTTCTAAACCATGTGCCCCAAATGCACCTGCTGCTACAGCGATCATTGCATTAATTGCACCTATTATAATAAATAATTTCATTTGTTATCTCCCTTTCTTATTTAAAAATCAAATATTGAATCTCCGTTACCTATGCCATCATCTGTTGTTAATTGATTTTCTGCTTTATTTACAGATGGTTCGTTACGCACTTTACCACCCATTTTTCTAATTTCTTCATCTGAAATTTGTGGTTTTGCTTTTGGTGTTGGTTTAGGTGTTGAAGAAATATTTTGTTCTACTTTAATATCGTGCGTTAAATCGTCTTCTTTATCTACCAATCCACTTAACGTATGAATGGCGTGCATGTGGCGATTAAAGACTTCATTTGTGGAAGCATTGTCAGCAGCAACGAGTTCTTCTTCTATTGCAGCAATTAATTGTGATCTACTTATCATTAAATGTCACCTCCACACCAATTAATGGACTCTTTACCACTCGCAATAAGATATTCATTCGTCTTACTAAATGGTTTAGACCCAAAGAATCCTCTATAAGCCGATAATGGACTCGGATGTACAGATTGTATAATATGATGGCGCTCTGTATCAATAAGCTTGATCTTAGATTGTGCAGGTTTACCCCAAAGTATAAACACAACATCTTCTAATGCACTGGAAACATGTTTAATAATTTCATCCGTGAATATTTCCCAGCCAATATTTTTATGTGAATGTGCTTGATGTGCTTCTACTGTTAAGACGGTGTTTAAAAGTAATACACCTTCCTTAGCCCAATCTTGCAAGTGAGGTGTCGTTCTCTTACAACCTATATCGTCTTCTAATTCTTTATAAATATTTCTTAATGAAGGTGGGAATTTTGCGTCTGGTTGTACTGAAAAAGCTAAGCCATGTGCTTGATTAGGACCATGATAAGGATCTTGCCCGAGAATAACCACTTTCACATGCTCTAAAGGTGTTAAATCAAATGCTTGATAAATATTTTCTCTATCAGGATAAATCGTCTTACTACTATATGCTTCTTCTAAAAATGACTCCATTTCAGAAAAATCATGTTCGGATTTTATTTTATGAAATATTTGTTGCCAATCCATATTATTCACCTCAATAAAAATGATAACATAGCACTCAAGAAAAGGTCATAACTATTTTTTACAATTAAAAAACGTGATATGATAAAATATATGAATTATTGGGAGGAATCATCAATGGCATTAAAAAAAGTCTTAACAATAGCAGGATCAGACACAAGTGCTGGAGCTGGAATGCAAGCAGATTTAAAGACATTCCAAGAGCATGACACATATGGAATGGTTGCATTAACAGCAGTCGTTACAATGGACCCACAAACATGGTCACACGACGTAACACCATTACCTCTTGATTTACTAGATAAACAATTAAACACAGCTATTTCAATTGGACCAGATGCAATTAAAACAGGTATGCTTGGTTCTGAAGAAATTATTAAACGTGCACGTCAAACATATGACGAAGCAGACGCTGAAATTTTCGTAGTTGACCCTGTAATGGTATGTAAAGGTGAAGACGAAGTACTTAACCCGGGAAATACTGATGCAATGATTAAAGAACTATTACCAAAAGCAACAGTCGTTACACCAAATTTATTTGAAGCAGGACAACTATCAGGTTTAGGTAAACTAACTTCAATTGATGATATGAAAAAAGCAGCAGAAAAAATCCACGAACTAGGTGCTCAATATGTTGTCATTAAAGGTGGAAAAGCTTTAGAATCAGATAAAGCTTATGACTTATATTACGACGGACAAAAGCACGTCTTATTATCAACAGATAAATTCCAATCAAGTTATAACCACGGTGCTGGTTGTACATTCGCAGCAGCAACAACAGCTAACTTAGCAAACGGCGAATCACCAGAAGATGCAATCATACATGCAAAAGCATTCGTAGCATCAGCTATTAAAAACGGTTGGAAAATGAACGACTTCGTAGGTCCAGTAGATCACGGCGCTTCAAACCGTATCGAAAAAATAGAAGTATATACTGAAGAAGTATAATAAAAGCTGTACGCGTGTGCGTACAACTTCATAATGTCGACAAGGTCTTAGACTTTGTTGGCATTTTTTTGTGAGAATGATAGGAGGCGGTTAATTATGCGAGTAACGAGGATAGCGGGAGCGTTGTGAACACTTCTCGCCAAACTTGTTCATAACGAGGGTGTTGTGAACACTTCTGCCTAAACTTGTTCATAACAGCCTCCATAGTTACAAAACTCGGTTGAAGTGTCACTATGGACCTCCTTAATTACAAAACTCGTAACAACTGTAAACATGGACACCACTATTTACACCTTCAGCCAAAACTGCTAATAACGACAAGAGTCCACCACATGAATTTCTCACAACCAATGCCTAAATATAAGCAAAAGCCGAGACAACATTTCATGTCTCGGCTTCATTCAATACGATACGCACATGCGTACAGCTTTTATATTATGATTTCATGATACTAAATTCTGCTGTGACTTTCGCCACTTCTTTACGGTTCTTAAATAATGTCATTTGATATTGATAAAATGCATTATCTCCCTCTTTAGTTTCATTTAAACATTTTAATTCTGCGATGTAATTTTCCAATGTCATAATACGTTCTATCTGTTCAAACTCACTTTTAATTTGTTTAAGTTTTGTATCATTTCTCATAAATGGCTTAAAACTATTAAACTCTCGAAGTATGCTTAATAAGTATTGAACTGGTACTTCTTCATAGTACTGATATCCCATTATATTACAATAATCTAAAACCGCTTCATCGTTAAATGAAATGCGCATTGTTTCCAATAATTCCACCCGCCATTTCTTGAGGCTAATCTCAGTTGTAATTGTACTTTAAAGAGTATCATCATTCAAGTGAATTTTTACTACGACTTATTACTCTAAATGTCGTCTTCTTCACTTAAATACGCATTATTATCTAGTATAACTTCTACATTAGGATGATTATACAAAACAGATGCTGGTAAGTCTGTTGTAATGTCACCTGTTAATAATCGCTTAATCGCTTCTGCTTTCTTCGGTCCATAAGCTAATAGAATAATACGTTTAGCTTTCATAATAGATTGAATCCCCATAGAAATGGCTTGCTCTGGGACTTCTTCAATCGTTTCAAAGTATCTACTATTCGCTTCTATTGTAGACTCTGTTAAATCAACAATACTTGTCAAACTATCAAATGAAGTTCCTGGTTCATTGAAACCAATATGACCATTTTCTCCAATACCAAGAATTTGAACATCTATTGGTCCTTCTTGATCTAATAATGCTTCATAACGTTTTGTTTCTGCTTCTAAATCTTCTGCCGAACCGTTTGGTAAATGTATATGTGATTCGTTCCAAGATGGTAAATGATTAAATAGCACGTCATGCATATATGTGTAGTAACTTTCTGGATGATCATAATCGATACCAATATATTCATCTAAATTAAATGTCGTGATTTCACTCAAATCAATTTCATTAATTCTAATCAGATTCACAAGTTGTTCGTATACACGAACCATCGTTCCACCAGTTGCTAATCCAAGTACACTTTTTTTATTTGAAATAATTTGCTTTAATAACTCATTCGCAACATAGTGACATGCTTCCTCTTTAGATCCTAAATTTATGATTTGCATAATTATCCCTCTATTTCTTTTATAAATCTTTTCGCTATTTCTAAAGGTCTCGTAATAGCTCCACCTACGACTGTACAATGTACACCTAATTCTGTTACACGTTTAAACATTTCAGGAGTAATAACGTTTCCTTCTGCGATTACTTTTGCGTTAACATTGTCTAATACATCTTTTAAAAATTGAAAATCATTTTCGTATAATACATGACCTTTTGTATATTCTGTGTAGCCTCTTAAAGTTGTACCAACATAGTCGAAACCTAATTTATCTGCCTGAATGGCTTCTTCTAAATCAGAGACATCTGCCATAATTTCAACATTTGGCGCTTTCTCTCTAATATATGATACAAGTTCTTCAAGTGATTCTTTTGGTCTTTCTTGTTTAGTCGCATCTAACGCAATGACTTCACAACCACTTTCAATTAATTCATCGACTTCTTTTGAAGTTGCTGTGATAAATACCTTTGAACCTTCATAATCACGTTTTACAATTCCGATTACAGGTAAATCAATTTCTTCTTTAATAGCGATAATATCTTCTTTAGTATTCGCTCTAATACCTTTAGCACCTGCTTGAGATGCAGCTAATGCCATCTTACTCATGATAAAAGATGAATGTAATGGTTCATCCGGTAAAGCCTGACATGACACGATTAATCCTTGTGGTAACATTTATAAAAACACTCCTTATTGATTTTCTAATGCTTCTTCTACTTCATTTTTTATAGTCGTAACATGCGGACCATAAATGATTTGAATACCCGTTCCTTTTTTAACGATCCCTCTAGATTCTGTCGTCTTAATGAGATCTTCGTTAAACAAATGTTCATCATTAATCGTTACACGTAATCTTGTTGCGCAACAATCAACTGTATCTATGTTTTCTTTTCCACCTAAACCTTTAATAATTGTTTCGGCACGTTCACTTGCTTCAACAGTTTGCACAGCTTCACTATCTTCACGTCCTGGTGTCTTAAAGTTAAATTTCGTAATTAAAAATCTAAATGTTACATAGTATAAGAAGAACCAAACTATACCGATAGGAATGACTAATAAATAGTTCGTCTTACTATTCCCTTGTAACACACCGAAGAGGATATAATCAATGAATCCGCCACTAAAGGTTTGACCGACCGTGATGTTTAATATGTCAGCCATCATAAATGCTAAACCATCAAATATTGCATGGATAACATATAATACTGGTGCTATGAATAAGAAACTAAATTCAAGTGGTTCTGTAATACCTGTTAAGAATGATGTTAATGCTGCAGAAAGCATTAAGCCCCCTACTACTTTTTTCTTCTCTGGTTTAGCTGTGTGGTAAATTGCTAAAGCTGCACCAAGCAACCCGAACATCATTGTAATAAAACGACCAGACATGTATCTAGAAATACCTGAATAATAATGTGTTAAATCTGCATCTCCTAATTGTGCAAAGAAGATATTTTGAGTCCCTTGAATGATTTTCCCATTAATTTCCATCGTACCACCAAGTGCAGTTTGCCAGAATGGTAAGTAGAATATATGGTGTAAGCCAAATGGCCCAAGCATACGTAATATAAATCCATAAATAAACGTCCCGATTACACCCGTTTTATTAACAAGACCACCCGCATTGAATATCCAACTTTGAATCGTTGGCCAAACAAAGAACAAAATAACACCTAGTACGATTGACGCAATTGACGTTACAATCGGTACGAATCTCGATCCACCAAAGAATCCTAAGAACGGTGGCAATGTGATTTTGTTATATTTATTGTGTAGCATGGCAGTCATAATACCTACGATAATCCCACCGAACACACCTGTTTCAACAGTTTGAATACCTAGTACCATACCTTGTCCTGCTTTAGCTAACTCTTCTGGTGCTGCAACATTATCCGTAATCGTTAATAATGCGTTCATCGTCGCATTCATAATTAAGAATCCTAACATTGCTGCTAAACCTGCTGTACCTTTATCACTTCTTGCTAAGCCTATCGCAACCCCGATTGCGAATAATACTGGTAAATTCGCAAAAACGATATTCCCCGCTGATGACATTAAAATAAATATATACTGTAATAAATCTACGTCTAAAATCGGATATGCTTTAATTGTATTTGGATTACTTAAAGCACCCCCGATACCTAATAACAACCCTGCTGCCGGTAAAATTGCTATAGGTAACATAAATGATTTCCCGAATTGCTGTGCTTTATCAAAAATTTTACTCATTCGAACACCT
Source organism: Mammaliicoccus sp. P-M58 (assembly GCF_022386165.1). Classification (NCBI taxonomy): domain Bacteria; kingdom Bacillati; phylum Bacillota; class Bacilli; order Caryophanales; family Staphylococcaceae; genus Mammaliicoccus; species Mammaliicoccus sp. P-M58. The sequence goes on along the minus strand of NZ_JAJNJI010000005.1, from coordinate 56,211 downwards.
ACCTCCCTATTTACCCTAAATATAACACCATGAAAATTATAGTCAACTTTATTATTTGTTTTGAAAAATATTTTCAATTATAATGTTATTTATTCTATAAATTGAGGTGTCCTTCATGAATTTTGAAAATCGTATTCAACAATTTTCATACCTTTTCACAAAGTCTGATGAAAAGATTGCTAGATTCATACTCGATCATCCAGTTGGCGATCATTTTTCAACAATTACTTCTTTAGCTTATGCAATTGGTGTATCAACTTCTAGCATTACAAGATTTAGTCATAAATTGAACTATCAACATTTTCAAGATATGAAGTTCAATATTCAACAAACTTATGAGAAGACGGATATTCAAAACGTTCCACTCATTAAAAGAATCCACGAATATCATCAAACGCTTATACAACAAACTGGTGAATTTATATCTAACGATAAAATTAATCAACTGATTGATATTTTAACTAATAGTCGTCAAACGCTTTTTGCAGGTTTAGGGAGTTCTGGTTTAACAGCAACTGAATTCTATTATCGAACGATGAGAATGGGCATAGCTGGAAGTTCTGTAACTGATGCGCATCAAATGAAAATTGGTGCTTCGCTATTAAATCGAAATGATGCGTTAATTGCTTTTTCTAATAGTGGCAAGACAGAAGAACTGATTAATGCTGCTAAAATTGCTAAATCTCAAGGGGCAACTGTTATTGCGATTACAAACTATGCTGGCAGTGAACTAACTGCTTATTCTGACATTGTCATTATGACGATTGATCAAACGAGAGTAAACGATAAACAATTCATTAACACACAAATTTCAGCACATTTCTTGATTGATGTTGTCAGTTATATATTGTTAGAGCGACAAGATAATATGAATCTTTATCAGCATACAAGAGACGTCATACTTAAAGACAATAAATCATAACTTGTGAGCAGAATGTATATAAATTTACGCAAGAATTTAGTAGAATAGTAAAGTATATACTATGAGGAGTGAAAGGCATGGAATTAATTCAAATAGATCAAGTACAATCACTAATATCGGAATATGAAAATAAGCTAGTTTATCTCCATGTAGAAACAACAAATGGTGCTTATGCAAACCATTTTGATAGCAAAGTATTTAATGCTGGTACATTTTTAAGAAATATTCAAGTTACTTTTACACATGCACATTTAACGGGCGGTAATAAAGAACCTTATCGTGTTGGTTTAAAATTAGACAACAACGGTTGGGTTTATGTTCAAGGATTAACACATTATGAAGTAACTGAAAATAACGAACTATTAATAGCGGGACTAAATTATGAAGGACAACTTGCTGCAACTTTAGAAATTAGTAGCAATCCTTTCAAGGATTAAGAGGTGAATACAATGAATGACGAAAGACAAGTATTAGTTATTTTTCCACATCCAGACGACGAAGCATTTGGAACATCTGGTACATTAAGTAAGTTCGTGGACAATGGTACACCAGTAACTTACGCATGTTTAACGTTAGGACAGATGGGCCGTAACCTAGGTAACCCACCTTTTGCTACACGTGAATCTTTACCATTTATAAGAGAACGTGAATTAGATGCAGCAGCTGAAGCGATCGGTATCACGGATTTAAGAAAAATGGGCTATAGAGATAAAACAATCGAATTTGAACCTAAAGATGAATTAGATAATATGGTAAAATCATTAATAGATGAACTTAACCCATCATTGATTATTTCATTCTATCCTGGTTATTCCGTTCACCCTGACCATGAAGCAACTGCAGAATCAGTTGTAAGAACAGTCAGTCGTATGGAAGCATCAGCAAGACCTAAATTACACCTTGTGGCATTTAGTAATGACACATACAGCGATTTAGGAGAACCGGATATTAATATAGATATTACTGGATACGAAGAACGCAAGATGAAGGTCCTTAAAGCTCATGCGTCTCAAACAGGTCCAATGTTACAAAACCTTGCTTCAAATACTCAAGAAGGTGAAGCGGCTAAAGATATGTGGATGAAGACAGAACATTTCTGGACATATCATATTGAATAGATAGTGGAGGCAATGTGAATGACACAATTAGATTTATCAACACGTGAAGCGCGCTGGAAATATTTCGGTTCAGTTGACCCTATTAAAGGTACGAAACCAACTGAAAAAGAAAAGATGCCTGATTTACAAAGCTCTAAGAAAGATTTCCTGTTCGAAATTGAACATGTTGGTATCAAGAACTTAATTTACCCTGTAAGAATTGATGATTTTCAAACAGTTGGAAACTTCGAATTTTCAACTAGTTTAAATCAAGACGAAAAAGGTATTAATATGAGCCGTATTATCGAAAGTGTTGAAAAACATTATGATAACGGTGTGAAACTAGATTTCGATCATCTAACAACATTATTAAATACACTACAAACTGCAATGATTCAAAATACTGCATCAGTAGATGTAACAGCAAAATGGTTCTTTAACCGCTATAGCCCAGTTACAAACCAAAAGGCAGTCGGTCATGCAGATATTAGATATATCTTATCCGTTTCAGAAGATAAAATAACAAAGAAATCTTTAGGTATAGAAGTACCTGTAACAACGTTATGCCCATGTTCTAAAGAAATTAGTGAATACTCCGCTCATAATCAGCGTGGTATCATCACAGTCCTAATTGATTTAGATCCCGAAGTAAGCCTACCAGATAACTACAAAGATATTGTATTAGACGGTATGGAGGCTAACGCAAGTTCAATGTTATACCCAATCTTGAAACGAACTGACGAAAAAGCCGTAACAGAAAGAGCATATGAGAATCCAAGATTTGTAGAAGATTTAATTAGATTGGTAGCAGCTGATTTAGTAGAATTAGAATGGATACAAGGATTTGAAATCGAATGCCGAAACGAAGAATCTATACATCAACACGACGCATTCGCAAGATTAAAATATACTAAGTAATTTAAATAGAGAACGGACCGACGTAGAAAAGTCGGTCCGTTTTTTGGTTGTGGATGCGGGAGGGCTATTGGTTGATCTTCATAAAAGCAGTACAGTCATATTTATCTAATGACAGTAACTCATTCTTTTCATAAAAATTGATAGTTTTTTCTGATGTGTCCGTCATTAATACAACTTGTCTGACATGATTAAATCGTTCTTTAATCATATTTAAAAGTTTGCTACCTATTCCATTACCTTGATAACCAGAATCTATAAGTATATCTTGTACATATGCAATTGAATGGTCATCACTTATAATTCTAGTCAATCCAACTAATTGAGTATTATCCCATACAGTTACAAAGTAACCTGCATTTTTTAATAGCGCAGTCATATCTTCATTATTCTTTACATATACATCCCAACCGACACTTAAATATAACTTTTGTAAGTCCTCATTGCTAGGTATTCTCTTTATTGAATATTCCATGGTTATACCCCCTATTATTGCTTAATCATCCAGTTATCAAAAGTCCATATTATTATAATAAGGTAATTATACATTATTAAGAGGAGTTGTGATGTTATATAACTTGGTATTCCGTTTTCGGGTCGATAAATTATTTTATCGACCCGGTAATCTCGTTTCTGGACCGGTAATTTTTCGTATCGGTCCGTATTTCCCACTCCCATCCCTACAATTCCACTATTCTCTATAAAGAAAAGAGCAACAGCCTAAGCTGTTACTCTCCTCTTATTATGAATTTACTTCTTCTGTTTCAATCCATGGGTTATTTTGTATTAATTTTGTGATTTGTTCTGTAAATAATTTTACGCGTAATTTAATATCATCTACATCTACATAATATGTGCCGTCTTCTGTTTTACCATAGTCTGCGTCTTGTGTTGAGATTTGGACTGGCACTGCGATACCTAATAAGTTTCTCATAATAATACGTAAATGTGATAATGGTTCTGTACTGCGCATACCACCACTGTTACATATTAAGCCTACAGGTTTCATTTTAAATTGATCCATCGTTAAATGATCTAATGCATTTTTCAGTATACCTGAATAAGAACCGTGATAATTTGGTGTACCGATAATAATTGCATCGGCTTCTTCAGCTTTCTCACGTAATTCATTTACATTCTCTTTAACGCGTTCGTCATTTAAATGCTTGCCTGATACATCTAAAAACGGTATTTGTTTATCATATAAATCAAACAATGTTACTTCAGCACCTTGTTCTTCTAAATTACCTCGAACAAATTGTGCGAGTGCATGTGTATGTGAATATTGTTTTGCGCTACCTACAATAAGTAATACTTTCAATGTTGTCACCTCAAAATTTTAATGATTATCATTACCGACCATTATAACATACAAAAAAACTATGAATTCAAATTTATAGAAAAATCATTCTTTTGGACGATGTTTTAGCGGTCATAATCTTTGAGTGCATGTATAATCGCTTTACCTACACCACTATGTTCATTAGTGTCTGTAACATAATCTGCTATCTCTTTAACTTCGGGTGCACCATTTTCCATGGCAACTGCATATCCTGCTTTTTCTAACATAGAAACGTCATTTAAATTATCACCAATTGCCATTACATCTGACATTGGAATGTTTAATTGATTTGCTATTTCTTCTAAAGCAATACCTTTTTGAGCATCTGAATGCGTAATTTCGATATTCCCTCTTGATGAAGAAGATACAGCTAAACTTTTTGATTCTGAAATTTCAGCTTTAGCTCTATCAATTTTAGTTAAGTCACTCGCGAAGGCCAATATTTTCAAAATGATTTCGCCTGGTCTATTTTCGATTTCATCGTAACTATCGACAGTTTTTAAAGTACCGTTGTCAATTCTACTTTGAATGTTGGCACGAATTTTTTTAACATCTGCTTTTTGACCTGCTTTTTCAGCGATATCAACGTATATTTCTAAATCTTTTTCTGGGTCTTCTGTATATATACCGAAGTTTGTATATACTTGATAATAAATATCTTCTTTATTTAAGACGCCTGTAATTTTATTGATTAATGGACGCGTTAATTTAGATGTATGAACGATGTTGAATTCTTCATCTCTTACTTCTGCACCATTTAAACAAATATATGGTAATGTTAAATCTGTTTTTTCAATTGGACTGTTTGCTTCATAAAATGCTCTACCCGTAGCTATAACGACAGTTATCCCTTTAGATTGTGCATACTTTATTGCTTCATAATTTTCATTAGAAACTTCATGTGCAGCGTTTAATAAAGTACCATCCATATCTGTTGCGATTAACTTAATCATGAAAGTAACCTCTTTTCTTTATATTCAACATAAATTTTAACAAATAACAGTAATAATCTCTATGAATCTGTATTATTCTGCTTAATTTGTTTTTTTAAAATCCTTTTTTCCTTAAAAAATGTTCGTAACATGTCACCACATTCTTGTTCGAGTATCCCTCTTTCAACTGTAGCTCGATGATTGAAGCGTGTATCTTCTATTAAATTCATTAAGCTACCACTACAACCGCCTTTTAAATCTGTCGCGCCGTATACGACATGAGGAATTCTACTCATAACAATAGCGCCTGAACACATAACACAAGGCTCTAACGTAGCATATAATGTTGTCTCTTCAAGACGCCATGAATTAAGGTACTTGGCCGCTTCTTGTATCGCAATCATTTCAGCGTGCGCTACAGGGCTTTGATCATGTTCTCTTAAATTATGTCCTCTGCCAATTACTTCATCTTTATAAACAATTATTGCGCCAATCGGTACTTCATCCATTGCCCAAGCTTTTTTTGCTTCTTCAATTGCAAGTTTCATATATTTTTCATGCACGCTACATTTCACTCCGTTTAATTTGTGATAGAATAAGTATGTCTATTTTAACATCTGGAGAGATATATATGAAAAAAACCTTTATCGCAATTGAAGGACCAATCGGCGTCGGGAAAAGCTCTTTAACGAAAAAGCTTGCTGAAGCGCTCCATTACACTGAAGAATTTGAAATTGTTGATGAGAATCCATATTTAAGTGATTTTTATGACGATATTTCTAAATGGAGCTTTCAAACCGAAATGTTCTTCTTGTGTCATCGTTACAAACAGTTAACCGATTTAGAAAATATTAACGGTATTGTGAGCGACTATCATATCTTTAAAAATAAGATTTTCGCTAAAAACACATTAAATGAAACTGAATTTGATAAATTTAGTAGAATTTATGATATCTTAACTGAAGATATTCGCATGCCTGACCAAATTATCTTTCTCGATGCATCCCTCGAAGTACTTCAACAACGAATTGCCCATCGAAATAGATCATACGAAACTCAAATTGAAAATGATTATTTAGCTCAACTTAAACGTGACTATAATCAATTTTATGAAGAAGTAAAAAATGAAATTGATGCGATTCAAATCGATACTTCTCATTTAGATTTCGTGAATAACACCGCAGATTATCAACAAGTCTTAAACTTATTACAACCTTTGATTGGAGAGATTATACATGACAAGTAAAGTCATACCAAATGATGCTATCATCACAATTGCTGGTACTGTTGGTGTTGGAAAATCATCTTTAACACAAGCACTTAGCGAACGACTAAACTTCAAGACTTCTTTTGAGAAAGTCGATAACAACCCTTATTTAGAAAAATTTTATCACGACTTTGAACGTTGGAGCTTTCATCTACAAATTTACTTTTTAGCAGAACGCTTTAAAGAACAAAAAAGAATGTTCGAATATGGTGGCGGATTTATTCAAGACCGTTCAATATATGAAGACGTTGATATATTTGCTAAAATGCACGAAGAACAAGGCACAATGACTGAAGAAGATTATGCGACGTATAGAGAATTATTTGAAGCAATGGTTATGACGCCTTACTTTCCTAAACCAGACGCATTAATCTATTTAGAATGTGACTATAATGACGTCATTCAACGTATCCAAAGACGTGGACGTCAAATGGAAATCGAAACAGATGAAGCATACTGGAAAAAATTATTCTCACGTTATGATAATTGGATTAATAATTTTACAGAATGTCCAGTTGTACGTGTAAATATTAACGACTATGACTTATACGAAGATCCAGATTCCATTAACCATATTATAGATAAAATTGCGCATGTCATTGAGACACACCGTTCAATCGATACACGCGTAAAATAATAAAAAGGCCATAAACATGCTGATATAAGCATATATATGGCCTTTTAAAGTATTTTTATTTTAATTTTAGAGTAAACGCATTAATTGCTACAATCACTGTACTTAGAGACATTAATATTGCCCCAACTGCTGGTGATAATATAATACCAATTGAAGCTAAAATACCAGCAGCTAAAGGAACAGCAAGTATATTATATCCTGCTCCCCACCATAAATTCTGTATCATTTTTCTCATTGTATTTTTAGATAGAGAAAGAAAATTAATAATATCTAGTGGATTACTTTTAACTAATATTATATCACCAGATTCAATAGCGACATCTGTTCCAGCACCAATCGCTACCCCTATATCTGCTCTAATAAGACTAGGTGCATCATTAATTCCATCTCCAACCATCATAACTTTACGTCCTTTACTTTGATAATCTTGGATAATTTTTTCTTTATCTTCTGGCATCAACTGAGCATGTATGTGATTTATTCCTAATTCTTTAGCTACAGATTGTGCAACTTCATTATTATCCCCTGTCAACATGACAGGTATTATATTTTTGTTCACTAATTGCGTTACCATTTTTTTAGAACTTTCTTTAATTCTATCACCTTGCGCGATAATGCCAATAACGTCATTTTCATCAATTAAATAACTGATAGAATTGCCTTCTTTAGCTAATTTGATAAATAGTTCTTTATCATATTTATAATTGTATTTATCAAGATAAGTGACATTAGTTATTTTAAAGTTTTTATTACCAATTTGACCTTCTAATCCGACTCCTGGAATATTATTAACATTAAATGCTTGAGGTAATTTTAAATCTTTACTGTTTGCAAACTCAGTAATACCTACAGCTAAAGGATGGTTAGATGAATTCTCTAAAGCAGCAAATAGGCTTAAAATTTCATTACCATTATAATGATCTACAAAACTTTCATAATGATTTACTGTAAAGACACCTTCAGTTAATGTACCAGTTTTATCCATCATCACATAATCTAGATTTTGAGCTATTTCTACAGCTTCTCTATTTTTGATAATAAGACCATTATGTGCTCCAATTGATGTTGATCGAGCAGTAACTAATGGTATAGCTAAACCAAGAGCATGAGGACAAGCTATAACTAAAACCGTAACTAATCTTTCTAAAGCGAAATCAATATCATTTCCTAAAATCATCCACACTATAAATGCTATTAAACCAACTGTTATTGCAAAATAGAATAAATAACCAGCAACTTTGTCAGATAACAACTCTGCTCTTGATTTGTCTTGTTGTGCTTGACTAACAAGGTTCATTACCTGAGAAAGGTACCCATCCTTTCCTGTAGCAGTTACTTTAATTTGTATTGTTCCAGAACCATTTATAGAACCACCAATTACTAAATCATCATTTGATTTTTGAACTTTTTTTGATTCACCTGTAACTAAAGATTCATCAACAGATGTTTCACCTTTAATAAGTACCCCATCGGTCGGTATACTCTCACCAGCTTTTACTTCAACGATATCTTCAATATTAATTTCAGATATTTTAACTTTTTGACGCTCACCATCACTAGTTATTTTCATTGCATTGTTAGGTAATAACTCTGCCATTTTTTTGAGTGCATTACCTGCATTACCTACTGCATTCATTTCAATCCAATGTCCTAGTAACATAATTAAAATAAGTGTTGCTAATTCCCAAAAGAAATCCATTGTATGCATTTCTGTATGCGTAAAATGATTTAAATAGAAAGCATACAAGCTATATACATATGCAACTGTAATCCCTAAAGCAACTAATGTCATCATTCCAGGTTTTTTGATTTTTATTTCATCTTTTGCTCCTGCTAAGAATGGTTGTCCACCATAAAAGAATAATATTGTTGCTAATATAAGAACAATCCAATCTGAACCAGTAAAAGTAAATTGAAAAGGTAACTTAAACCCCATCATAGGTGATAGAATTATAATCGGTATTGCAAAAATAAGAGATATAAAGAATTTTTGCTTAAAGTTACCATGATGATCATGACCTTCGTGACTATGATGTTCATTATGATTCATATGATTTTTATGTTCTTCATGACCTTTATGATTATGATGTTCATAGTGATTCATATGACTTTTCTTATTTGTATCCATTTAAAGAGCTCCTTTCTTTATACTATCCTTTATCTAATTCATCGCTAGTCATCCACTTATGATTTTTAACTTTTTTTCCATCTTCTGTAGATTTATAATCAACAACATATACATCAGTTTGATAAACTTTTTCAATTTTTGCTTTTGAGCCTTTCATCCCTGCCATATGATTAGCATTTAATTTGACGCTATCACCTTTTTTATAACCATTTTTAGGTGCTTTATCAACTTCCTCATTAACAACCCATTTATGGTTTTTAATTCGTTTATCACCATTTGTAGGCTCATAACTCACAACATAAGCATAGGTATCATATACGCCTTTAACAGTACCTTTAGCATTTTTCATACCCGGCATGTGATCACTTTTAATAGTTATATTGTCACCTTTTTTAAATTTACTACTTTTTGAAACATTCATACCTTTAGGAATTTTATTGTCTTCACTATCATGTGTCATATGTTCATTGTGTTCATTATTATCACCATTGGAACATGCTCCTAAAACAAGACTAGAAGATAACAAAATAAATCCGGCTTGTTTAATCATCCGTTCTCCCTCCAAATTCAGTATCTTGTATTTTTATAATTTTGTTTGAGTGCTAATGAATTTTAAATCATATTTTTACCTATATTTTTAATTGAAGGCACATCAATCGATGCGCCTTTTCTATTTACATTTCAACTTCATAACCTTGATTTTCGATTGCTTCTTTAAATCCATTAAAATTTACTTTATTTTCATCAAAATTTATTTCAACTTCTCCTTTAGATAAGTTCACTACTGAAGAATTAACACCATCTAATTCATTAAGCGCATTTTCTATAGATTGTTTACAATGTCCACAACTCATGCCATATACTTTAATAAATTCTTTATACATTGATTTCACCTCCTTTTATTAATACCTCTATTTAAATATTATGAAAAAATTTTCAGTTCATTATACCCTATGGGGGTATAAAATTTTTAAAAAAATAAAATCAAATATGATTCATTGTTATAATATACCCCCTACAGGTATATGTCAAATGTTATTACTCTTAAATTTTAAATGTTCTTTGTTAATCCTTTTTATACGCGCGTGAAATAATAAAAAGGCCATAAACAGCCTGTTATAAGCATATTTATGGCCTTTTATTTACTCCATTCCACTTCTTGTGCGTAAAATTCATTAATATCTTGATAAATAAAGTCTGCATCTGATAAATCTTCTTTATTACCCGTACCACTCAGAACGCCAATAACTTTCTTGAAGTGAGCGTTCTTACCCATTTGTATGTCAGTTGGTGTATCACCTATAATCACAATTTCATCTGGTGATACGTTCCATTTTTCATAAAATTCTTCTACCATTTTAGGATTTGGCTTTTGATAACCGTTAATAGACGCAGTTATTTTTTCATCTATTAAATGACCTACACCTGCATCTTGAATAAATCGATTTGTCCCGTCGATATCATCACTTGTTATAATTGCGATTTGGTATAATTTCTCTTTAAATCCTGTTAATGTTTCTACCATTCCTTCTATAACGATGGTTTCTGGCTCGTACTCTTCGATTAAATCTTTGCTTAGTTGTACTGTCCAGTCTTCAATTTCTTTTGGATCAGCATTTTCTGCAAATTGTGTAAATACACGTACGATATCAGCTAATGTTCCAGATGCTAATATACCACTTGAAAGAAATTGTCCATCTACATATCCTAACGCTTCTTGTAATGCTTGTTGTTGCTCTATATGATATTTCTCAACAAAGCAATCAATCATCACAAGGGATATTTCAGACCATGTTTCATCAAACTTAAGCAATGTCCCGTCTTTATCAAATAATAACCATTTAATCATCACTTTACTCCTTTAAAAAAGAGCCTGCTACAGATACTGTCTCAGACTCTCTTCTTATTATTGAATTTATTTACACAATTTCAATGTGGCTTTCTTGTCCTACAACAACTCTCCAACCATATTTATCTTCTTTCTTACCTGTTTGGATTGCTGTATATTCATCAAATAACGTTTGAGTAACCGGACCGATTTCATTATTATTAATTGTTATTTCAGCTTCTTCGTATTTTAGGAATCCTACTGGAGAAATAACTGCTGCAGTTCCTGTCCCGAAAATTTCTGTTAAACGACCGTCATGATGGGCATTTATAATATCATCAATAGATAATCGTTTCTCTTCAGTTTCATAACCTAACTCTCTAGCAAGTTCGAGAACTGTTTTACGCGTAATACCTGGTAAAATACTACCATTCAACTCAGGTGTTACAACTTTACCATCGATGACGAAGAATATATTCATACTTCCGACTTCTTCGATGTATTTTTGTTCAACGCCGTCTAACCATAATACTTGATCAAATCCAAGTTCATTAGCACGTGTTTGCGCAATTAAACTTGCTGCGTAATTACCACCACATTTAGCAAATCCAACGCCACCTCTTACAGCACGTACATATTCATCTTCAACATATATACTTGTTGGTTTCATTTGATCATCACCGTAATAAGCGCCTACTGGAGAAAGTATTACTAAAAATTCGTAGTCCGTAGAAGAACGCACACCTAAGTATGGTTCAGTTGCATATACAAATGGTCTAACATATAAAGATTGTCCTTCTCCACTAGGGATCCAATCGCGCTCTAAATCAATAAGTTGAATTAAACCGTTCAATACTTTTTCTTCATCGATTTGAGGCATTTCAAGTCTTTTTAAAGATAAATTAATTCGCTTGAAATTTTGGTCAGGTCTGAATAACGTAACTTCATCACCATCTTTATATGCTTTCATTCCTTCGAACACTGTTTGTCCATAATGAAGACCTTGTGCACTTGGTGACAACGTAATCGGCCCATATGGAATTATTTTAGGCTCTGACCAGCCTTCACCCTGTTTATATGACATAGATAGCATATAATCAGTAAAGATTTCGCCAAAGACCAAATTTGAAAAATCCGGTTTCTCTTTAAGCTGTTCACGCTTTTCTACGTAAAATGTTTCTGTCATAATGATTCCTCCTAGGCTAATTAATAATTAATGTTATCAAGTATATCAGTCATAGAGGCGTTATTCAATGAATTTTTGGAAAATTTAAAAAATATACACAATAAAATTACTGTTTAGCTAAATTATCTTTTCCTTCAATGGCTTTAAGCATTAATGATGTCATTTTTTCTAAATCATAAGCTGGTGAGAAATCCCACTCTTCTTTAGCACAAGTTGAATCAATTGAATTTGGCCAGCTATCAGCAATTGCTTGTCTTTCTGGATCCACATCATAACCTAATTCGAAATCAGGCATATGTTTTTGGATAGCAGCTTTAATCGTCTCAGGATCAACACTCATTGCGCTCACATTGTATGCATTACGGTTAATTAATCGTGAACTATCCGCTTCCATCAATTTAATAATTGCATCAATAGCATCATCCATGAACATCATATCCATAAATGTACCTTTATCTATATAGCTATCGTATCTTCCTTCTCTGATAGCTTTGAAATAAATTTCCACTGCATAATCAGTTGTACCGCCACCTGGTTCTTTAACGTAAGAGATTAACCCAGGAAATCTCATACTTCTAGTATCTACACCAAATTTCGTGTAGTAATAGTCACATAATAATTCCCCGGCTACTTTGTTTACACCATACATTGAAGTTGGTCTTTGAATTGTAACTTGAGGTGTCATATCTTTAGGTGTATTTGGTCCAAACGCACCGATTGAACTTGGTGTGAAGAATTGCATATCGAATTCACGTGCTATTTCAAGTGCATTTACTAATCCACCCATATTTAAATTCCAAGCGAATAGTGGATTCTTTTCAGCAGTTGCTGAAAGTAATGCTGCCATATGCATTAAAGTATCTGCATTGAAATTTTTAACTAATTCATGAAATCTTTCTTGATCTGTAACATCTAAAATTTCAAATGGTCCATTATTAATTTCGCTGTCACTTTCTGGTTCTCTAATATCAGTCGCTAATACATTTTCATTACCATATTTATTTCTTAGCTTTATAACTAATTCTGTCCCTATTTGTCCTAACGCCCCAGTGATTATTATCTTTTTCATTTTAAATCCTCCTGTATTGTTGAAATGTTCATTTGTATGCTCAAGAAAGACAAAAGCGCTTTCTTCAATGATATTTTACTATATTTTTACCGTTTTGTATACTTCAGAAGTACATACTATAGATAAATAAAGTTACCTTATACAAAAAACAATCGTATTGTAATACATAAGTCGAGAATAAAATGTTAGTTTCGGTACATTTCGTTACAAAAATATGGAGATTTGTTACTAACTGCATCCTTAATTACAAAAGTACGAAGATTTGTTACTAACAGCACCCTTAATTACAAAAGTACGGAGATTTGTTACTAACGGCACCTTTAATTACAAAACCCGCAAGTTCTGTTACAAACAGTCGCCTCAATCGTTATAAATTAAAAGCGCATGGGACGTATTCATTTGTCCCATGCGCTTGATGAAATATTAATTATAGTAATCCTAATTCTTTACCGATTTTTTCATAAATATCAATTGCTTGATCTAGTTGCTCTTTAGTATGAGCGGCTGTTGGCATATTTCTTACACGGCCAGTGCCTCTTGGAACTGTTGGGAATACGATTGCTTTCGCATACACACCTTCGTCCATTAATCTCTTACTAAATGTTTGAGCTTTTTTCTCTTCACCGATAATTACAGGTGTAATTGGTGTTTCTGAATGACCGATATCAAAGCCTTTTGCTTTTAAGCCTTCTTTTAAGTAATTAGCATTATCCCATAATTTATCATGTAATTCTGTAGAAGCCATTAATTTTTTCACTGATTCTGTAATAGCTTTAGTATCTCCAGGTGCTAATGAAGTTGAGAATAAGAATGGTCTTGAAGCAACTTTTAACCAGTCTATTAAATCTTTAGTACCAGCTACATAACCACCTACAACACCAATTGCTTTTGAAAGTGTTCCGATTTGGAAATCAATTTTGTCTTGAAGTCCGAAATGTTTAACTGTTCCTGCACCTTTACCCATTACACCAGAACCATGCGCGTCATCAACATATGTGATTAAACCAAATTCTTCAGCAATTTCTACAATTTCAGGTAATTTCGCTACGTCTCCATCCATTGAGAATACGCCATCTGTAATGTACATAACTTTATTATATTGACCTGATTCAACCGCTTCTTTAGCTTTCGCTCTTAAATCATCCATATCTGAATGATTAACACGAATAATTTTCGCTTTAGATAAACGACAACCATCAATAATTGAAGCATGGTTTAATTCATCAGATAAGATTGCATCATTTTTATTCATAACAGCTGAGATGGCAGCCATGTTACAGTTAAAGCCTGATTGATATGCGATTGCACTTTCAGTACCTTTGAACTGAGCTAAAGTTTCTTCAAGTTCTCTATGCAAGTCTAACGTACCATTAATTGTACGTACTGCCCCCGCACCTACACCGTGAGAATCTATCGCATCTTTAGCAGCTTTCTTTAAATCTTCATCTGTTGCTAATCCAAGATAGTTATTTGAAGATAAGTTAATGTAACTTTTACCTCCAATTGTGATCTCAGCACCATTTGCACCTTCAACGACATCAATCTCGTTATATAGGCCATTGTCTTTTAATTCATTTAGATTTGTTTGTAAGAATGAATCTAATGTTTGTACCATTTAAACCTTCTCCTTTAGCACTTTTTCTCAATCATAACACATCAAAATCAAAGAATTAAGCGTTATCATCTTAAATTGAATTGTTTAAATTTTCTATAAATTTTGCTACAATTATCATATTATATTTTTAAAGAACTGAAAGAAGGTTTATTAATGGTTAATTGGAAAGAAGAAGTAGATAAAAAATTCGATCGACTTGTAGACATCAGAAGACATATGCACAAAAATCCTGAACTATCCTATCATGAGGAGAAAACTCATGATTTTATTTTATCTGAATTAAAGAAATTAGATAAATTAGAGATTAAAGCGCCAGTCGGGGAACGTGGCATTGTCGCTAAATTAAAAGGGAACGAACCTGGTCAAACGATCGCATTTCGCGCAGACTTTGATGCTTTACCTATTCAAGATGAAAAAGACGTACCTTATAAATCGACTGTGGATGGTGTTATGCATGCATGTGGTCATGACGGTCATACCGCTACACTCTTAACATTCTGTGAAATACTGCATGAACATCAACATTTGCTTAAAGGGGATGTTGTTTTTATTTTTCAATATGCAGAAGAATTAAGTCCTGGCGGTGCTAGCCCAATGGTTGATGATGGTGCATTAGAAGGTGTCGATAAAGTTTATGGAAACCATTTTTGGAGCGGTCATGAAACATCTTCAATTAAGACACGTCCTAATGAAATGATGGCATCACCTGACTACTTTGAAGTAACCATTCAAGGTAAAGGTGGTCACGGCGCTAAACCTCATACATCAATCGATCCAATTGTAATCGTTGCAGAATATATTTCTAGCATCCAAAAAATTATTTCTCGAAATATAGATCCAATTGATAGAGGCGTTATTACAGTTGGGAAAGTAGATGCGGGTACTGCTTTTAATGTTATAAGTGATACAGCTACTTTAGCGGGTACAGTTAGAACGTTTAAACCAGAAGTTAAAGATACAATAGAAGCTGAGCTTGAACGTATTTTAAAAGGGATTTGTTTAGCAAATAACGCGACTTATGACTTTGAATACCGTAGAGGTTATCCTACAGTCGTCAACCACAAAGAACAATATGAAGTGGTTAAAGAAGCTGCTGAGCGCTTAGATTTAACTTATGAAGACATCCCTCCTATGATGATTGGTGAAGATTTCTCATACTACTTACTTAATCGTCCAGGTTGTTTCTTCCTAACAGGTAGCGGTAATGAAGATAAAGGCTCAACTGCCCCTCATCATCATCCTATGTTTGATTTAGACGAAGAAGCGATGAAGACGACGACACAAATGTTTATTCAAGTACTTGAGATAGAAGGTGTTCTATAAGAATGAAAAATATTTTATTACAAAAAGTTGAAGACTATTATGATGAAATGATTGAAATCAGAAGATATTTACATATGAATCCGGAATTATCTTTTGAAGAAGTGAAGACACCTGCTTATATTGCACATTACTTAAGAGAATTAGGTATTGACGTTCGTGAAGGAGTCGGAGGACGTGGTGTTGTAGGTACATTAAATAAAGATAAAGAAGGTCCTACATTAGCGATTAGAGCTGATTTTGATGCATTACCTATCCAAGATGAAAAGGAAGTACCTTACAAGTCAACTGTTGATGGCGTCATGCATGCTTGTGGTCACGATGCCCATACGGCTGTATTGCTAATGACTGCGAAAATTTTATCCGAACATAAAGATGAAATTAATGGCCGTGTCGTCTTTATTCATCAACATGCTGAAGAAGTCGATCCTGGTGGTGCCATTCAAATGATTGCTGATGGGTGTTTAACAGGTGTTGATGCGATTATCGGACAACATGTATCTAGTCATTTAGATGTTGGTAAAATCGGCTATAAATACGGTACAACGACAGGTATCCCAGATGATTTTTGGATTACTTTGAAAGGTAGAGGTGGACATGCTGCACATCCTGATCAATTGATTGATCCACTCGCTGCAGGTATACAACTATGTAACGATTTACAATACATTGTTTCACGTAAAACAAGTGCACTCTCTCCTGCCGTTTTGTCCATTACAATGTTTAATGCTGGAGAAACGAATAATGTCATACCAGATACATGTAAAATTGGTGGAACGATTAGAACTTTCGATTCAGACACGCAGACAAGTGTCATAGAAGGCTTTAAAAAAGTATTAGAAGGCATTGCGACTTCTACTGACGTTACTTACGACTTGAAATATAGTAAAGGGTATCCTCCTGTAATAAACACAGAACGTGAAACTGATCTTATATTAGAAGCGACTAAAGAGATTGATAGCGTTGAAGAACTCGTAGAATTAGAAGCAAGTCTAGGTGGAGAAGATTTTTCTTATTACCAACAGCGTGTTCCTGGTGCATTTTTCTATACAGGCACGAGAAACGAGTATTTCAAAGCTGACTTTCCTCATCACCATCCAAAGTTTGATATTGATGAGCAAGGCTTAATAAACGCTGTACGCATCTTCTTACTCACAACATTTAAGTTTATGGAAAGGAATGATATTCATGACATTAACGACTGAAGTTAATCAATATATGGATGAATTAATAGAAATTAGAAGACATTTACATCAGCATCCCGAACTTTCATTTCAAGAAGAAAATACAAAGAAATACATAGCTGATTATCTTGAAGACCTTGGAATTGAAGTTAAAAAAGATGTCGGTGGTAATGGCTTATTAGGTTATATATACGGCGGACACGATGGCCCAACGATTGCATTAAGAGCTGACTTTGATGCATTGCCTATTCAAGACGAGAAAGATGTACCTTATAAGTCTAAAGTCGATGGTGTGATGCATGCTTGTGGTCATGATGCGCATACAGCAAGTTTACTCATCACTGCAAAAATACTTAAAAAGCACGAGCAAGATATTCATGGGAATGTCGTATTAATCCATCAACATGCTGAAGAGTCACTGCCTGGTGGCGCTAAATCTATGGTAGAAGCCGGTGCACTCGATGGTGTGGATTATGTCTTCGGAACACATACAGCAAGTCATATTAACGCGAATAAAGTTGGATTTTGTTCAGGACCAGCATATGCTGCAGCTGATTCATTTGAAATTGATATACAAGGGTTAGGTGGACATGGTGCTATGCCACAACTAGCTAAAGATCCTATCGTTGCTGCATCTTCATTGATTGTCCAAGCACAAAGTATCGTTTCAAGAACAGTTGATCCTTTAGAATCGGCTGTCGTAACGTTCGGCACATTTAAAGGTGGTAATGCGTTCAATGTTATCGCGGATAAAGTTCAATTATCTGGAACAATTAGAACATATTTACCATACGTTAAAGATCAAATTAAAGAACGTTTGAACGGCATATTAAACGGTATCGAATCAAGCTATGGTGTTAAATGCCACTTGAAATATCACGACGGTTATCCGCCTGTAGTAAATCATGAGAAAGAAACAGAATGGGCTAAAAAACTTGCATCAGAAATTGATTCAGTTGATGAAGCATTCGATTTCCCTCCTTCTTTAGGTGGCGAAGATGTTGGTTATTTCTTACAACATGTTCCAGGAACATATTTCTTTACTGATGTAGGTAACGAAGCACTTAAAGCGACTTATCCGCATCACCATCCAAAATTCGATTTAGATGAACAAGCATTACAAAATAGCGTCAAATTATTCTTATCTATTATTGAACATAGTGATGAATTAGAAAAATAAACCATAAAAAAAGCCGAGACAACTTAATGTCTCGGCTTTAAATTTGTTTAATCAAGTTTGTTCAATATCGAATTAAGCTTCGATGATTGTAACAACGCCTGATCCAACTGTACGTCCACCTTCACGGATTGAGAAACGAGTACCGTCTTCAATAGCGATTGGTGAAATTAATTCAACGTCCATTTCAACGTTGTCGCCAGGCATAACCATTTCAGTACCTTCTGGTAAGTTAACTACACCAGTTACGTCAGTAGTACGGAAATAGAATTGTGGGCGGTAGTTTGTGAAGAATGGAGTATGACGTCCACCTTCGTCTTTAGATAATACATAAACTTCAGCTTTGAATTTAGTGTGAGGTGTGATTGAACCTGGTTTAGCTAATACTTGACCACGGTTAACGTCTTCACGAGCAACACCACGTAATAATGCACCGATGTTATCTCCAGCTTCAGCGAAGTCTAATAATTTACGGAACATTTCAACACCAGTTACAGTTGTTTTAGAAGATTCTTCAGTTAAACCGATGATTTCAACTTCTTCACCAACAGTGATTTGACCACGTTCAACACGGCCTGTAGCAACAGTACCACGACCAGTGATTGAGAATACGTCCTCAACTGGCATCATGAATGGTTTGTCAGAGTCACGTTCTGGAGTTGGGATGAATGTATCAACAGCATCCATTAATTCCATGATTTTGTCTTCGTAAGCTTCGTCGCCTTCTAATGCTTTTAATGCTGAACCAGCAATTACAGGAACGTCGTCGCCTGGGAAGTCATATTCAGATAATAAGTCACGAACTTCCATTTCAACTAATTCTAATAATTCTTCATCGTCAACCATGTCAACTTTGTTTAAGAATACTACTAATGCAGGAACACCTACGTTACGTGATAAAAGAATGTGCTCACGAGTTTGAGGCATTGGACCGTCAGCAGCAGATACTACTAAGATACCGCCGTCCATTTGAGCAGCACCAGTGATCATGTTTTTAACATAGTCAGCGTGTCCTGGGCAGTCAACGTGCGCATAGTGACGTTTTTCAGTTTCGTATTCGATATGTGAAGTATTGATTGTAATACCACGTTCTTTTTCTTCTGGAGCGTTATCGATTTGGTCGTAAGAACGAGCTTCTCCGTCACCAGAACGTTTTGCTAATACAGTTGCGATAGCAGCTGTTAAAGTAGTTTTACCATGGTCAACGTGACCGATAGTACCAATATTGGCATGTGTTTTTGAGCGATCAAATTTTTCTTTAGCCATTATGAAATCTCTCCTATTCATATTAAAAATTATTTTTTATTTAAGCCTCATGATGGTTACTCACCATCATGAGGATAACCTATAGTTAATTTATAAATCATTTTGATGAAAAAATCAATTTATTAAAGCGAATGTATTATTCACCTTTGTTTTTCTTGATAATTTCTTCAGAAATTGATTTAGGAACTTCTTCGTAGTGGTCAAATACCATAGTATAAGTACCACGACCTTGAGTGTTAGAACGTAAGTTTGTAGCGTAACCGAACATTTCTGAAAGTGGAACAAATGCACGAACAACTTGAGCGTTACCGCGTGCTTCCATACCTTCAACACGTCCACGACGACTTGTTACGTCACCCATGATGTCTCCCATGTATTCTTCAGGCATAACGATTTCAACTTTCATCATTGGCTCTAAGATTACAGGGTTACATTTTTTAGCTGCTTCTTTAAGTGCTAATGATGCAGCAACTTTGAAGGCCATTTCAGATGAATCGACATCATGATATGAACCATCATATAGTTTAGCTTTAACATCAACTAATGGATATCCAGCTAATACACCATTTTCCATAGCATCTTTAAGACCAGCTTCAACTGATGGAATGTATTCACGAGGAACTACACCACCGACGATAGCGTTTTCGAATTCGAAGCCGCCACCTTGTTCGTTAGGTGTGAATTCAATATGAACATCACCATATTGTCCACGTCCACCTGATTGACGAGAGAATTTACCTTGAACTTGTGCAGATTCTTTGAACGTTTCACGGTAAGATACCATTGGAGCACCAACAGTACATTCTACTTTGAATTCACGTTTCATACGGTCTACTAAGATATCAAGATGTAATTCACCCATACCACCGATGATAACTTGTCCAGTTTCATGGTCAGTGTGTGCATGGAATGTTGGATCTTCTTCTTGTAATTTAACTAATGCGTTAGTCATTTTATCTTGGTCAGCTTTTGATTTAGGCTCAACAGATAAGTGAATAACTGGCTCTGGGAATTCCATTGATTCTAAGATAATGTTATCTTTTTCATCACATAAAGTATCACCAGTAGCAGTGTCTTTAAGACCAACAGCACCTGCAATGTCACCAGAATATACAGTTGAAATCTCTTCACGAGAGTTAGCGTGCATTTGTAGGATACGACCTACACGTTCACGTTTACCTTTAGTAGAGTTTTTAACGTATGAACCAGATTCCATTGTACCAGAATAAACACGGAAGAATGTTAATTTACCTACGAATGGGTCAGTCATAACTTTAAACGCTAATGCAGCGAATGGCGCTGAGTCATCAGGTCTAGCAATTACTTCTTCATCTTCGTTATCAACTCTATGTCCGATAATAGGTTTAACATCTAATGGTGATGGTAAGTAGTCAATAACAGCGTTCAACATTAATTGAACACCTTTGTTTTTGAATGCCGTACCACATAATACTGGGTAGAATTCAACGTCACAAGTAGCTTGACGGATAGCCGCTTTAAGCTCATCAATTGTGATTTCTTCTCCACCTAAGTATTTTTCCATTAAATCGTCGTTTGATTCAGCAACAGCTTCAATTAAAGCTTCACGAGCATCTTCAGCTTGTTGCTTATGAGATTCTGGAATCTCAATTTCATCAATTTCAGTACCTAAGTCATTAGTGTATTGGAAACATTTCATTTCTACTAAATCAATAATAGCGTTGAAATCGTCTTCCGCACCAATTGGTAACTGAATTGGGTGAGCATTTGCTTGTAAACGCTCATGTAGTGTACCAACTGAATATTCAAAGTTAGCACCCATTTTGTCCATTTTATTAATGAATACAATACGAGGTACTCCGTAAGTTGTAGCTTGACGCCAAACTGTTTCAGTTTGAGGTTCAACACCTGATTGCGCATCAAGAACAGTTACAGCACCATCAAGTACACGTAATGAACGTTCAACTTCAACTGTGAAGTCTACGTGTCCTGGTGTATCGATGATGTTTACACGGTGACCATCCCATTGTGCAGTAGTCGCAGCAGAAGTGATTGTAATACCACGCTCTTGCTCTTGTTCCATCCAGTCCATTTGTGAAGCACCTTCATGTGTTTCACCAATTTTATGGATACGGCCTGTGTAATAAAGAATACGTTCAGTAGTAGTAGTTTTACCAGCATCGATGTGAGCCATGATACCGATATTACGAGTGTTTTTCAAAGAAAAATCTCTTGCCATAGTATTCTTACTCCTTCCAAAACATTGGATATTTGGTTGTTGTTTATATAGATACTTTGATACCCTAAGTGTTTAAAAAACTATAGATGACCTATAAATAAGCCTCTTTATAATTTTAACGCTTAGGGTTCTAAGTTCTATCTTACCAACGGTAATGAGCAAACGCTTTGTTAGCTTCTGCCATTTTGTGAGTGTCTTCACGTTTCTTAACAGCACCACCAGTGTTATTGGCAGCATCTAAGATTTCATTAGCTAAACGCTCTTCCATAGTTTTTTCACCACGAAGACGCGCGTAGTTAACTAACCAACGTAAACCTAAAGTAGTACGACGTTCTGGACGTACTTCTACAGGTACTTGATAGTTTGAACCACCTACACGGCGAGCTTTAACTTCAAGTACAGGCATGATGTTGTTGATAGCTTCATCGAATACTTCCATAGCATCTTTACCTGAACGTTCTTGAACAAGTTCGAATGCAGAATAAAGAATTCTTTGAGCAGTACCACGTTTACCATCAAGCATGATTTTGTTGATTAATTTTGTTACTAATTTAGAGTTGTGAATTGGATCTGGTAAAACATCTCTTTTTGCAACTGGACCTTTACGAGGCATAATCGTAATCCTCCTTCCTCATTATAAAGTTTAATTGTTTTATCGTCATTTAAAAAACTGTTATTTACAGAAATTTAATGTCAAATTATTTTTTAGCAGCTTTAGGTTTTTTAGCACCATAAAGTGAACGGCTTTGCATACGACCGTCAACACCAGAAGTGTCTAAAGCACCACGTACGATATGGTAACGCACACCAGGTAAGTCTTTTACACGTCCACCACGAATAAGTACAACACTGTGTTCTTGTAAGTTGTGGCCAATACCAGGGATATACGCGTTTACTTCGATGTTGTTTGATAAACGAACACGAGCATATTTACGTAACGCTGAGTTAGGTTTTTTAGGTGTCATAGTTCCTACACGAGTACATACACCACGTTTTTGAGGAGAGTATACAGTAGTCATTTTTTTCTTCATGCTATTGTAACCTCTGTTTAATGCTGGTGCAGTTGATTTTTGTGATTTACTAGTACGAGGTTTACGTACTAATTGGTTAATAGTAGGCATCTTTAATGTCCTCCTCTCTTCATTTCTTAATTCCACACATCCAGGTGGTTCATTTTAAGTCAAATAAAAATAGTAAGCAAAGCTTACACATTTATTTAAGCAATGCAACAACTGTCGCATTAACTTCTATTCCATAGCGTGATCCAAGTTCTTGTCGACTAGGACTATAACTTATCGGAACGCCTGTCTCAAATGCTATTGTTAACACTTTCGACAAAATATGAATATTGACATCTTGAGCAATGATTACTTGACGTACATCATGCTTCAATAATGCTTTAGTGGTCTGTTTTAAACCAATGACATAACTGTCTTGATTTAAGCTTAAGGCTTTTTCATTAGACATTTCATATCCTCCAAAGCGTCTGCTTTCATCAACCTTAACAATAATAACATTGCACAGTTATAAAGTCAATCATTTTTAAGGTGTTTTTATAATAAAATACAAGCTGTTCTAGGAACCTAGAACAGCCCATATATATTAGTCAGTCACAACTTGTTCTTCAGGTACTACTTCTTTTTCAACTTTTTCAAAGTCAACACCAGTATATCTTCTCATGCCTGTTCCGGCAGGAATCAATTTACCGATGATAACATTTTCTTTAAGTCCAAGTAAGTCATCACGCTTACCTTTAATAGCAGCATCTGTAAGTACTCTTGTTGTTTCTTGGAATGAAGCAGCTGATAAGAAACTTTCAGTCTCAAGAGATGCTTTCGTAATACCAAGTAATACAGGTTTAGCAGTTGCTGGACGTTTACGCGTCGCAAATACTTCTCTGTTTGCATCAGTAAATGTATGAATATCAACTAATGCACCTGGTAATAATTTAGTATCTCCTGCTTCAATAATTCTTACTTTACGAAGCATTTGTCTAACCATAACTTCAACGTGTTTATCTGAAATTTCAACACCTTGCATACGGTAAACTTTTTGTACTTCTTTAAGTAAGTATTTTTGAGTAGCATTTAAGCCTGCAACAGCTAGTAATCCTTTAGGTTCGATTGAACCTTCAGTCATAACTTCACCACGTTCTACGTATTGACCTTCTTCAACTTTAAGTCGAGCAGTACCTGGCGCGTTATAAGTACGGATTTCATTTTCGCCTTTAACTTTAATTTCTTGTTGACGATCTTTAACGATCGTAATTTCAGTTACTTCACCATTAATTTCAGAAATAACAGCTTGCCCTTTAGGGTTACGTGCTTCAAATAGCTCTTGAATACGAGGTAAACCTTGAGTGATATCGGCACCTGCTACACCACCTGTATGGAATGTACGCATTGTAAGCTGAGTACCTGGTTCACCGATTGATTGTGCAGCAATTGTACCAACTGCTTCACCAACTTCAACTTGTTCACCAGTTGCTAAGTTCTTACCATAACATTTTTCACATACACCATGACGAGTGTTACATGTAAATGCAGAGCGAATATGCATTTCAGTAATACCTGCATCAACTATTTGTTTAGCAATATCAGCAGTTATTAATTCATTAACTTTAATAATTACTTCATCTGTTTCAGGATGACGTAATGTTTCTTTAGAGTAACGACCTTCAATACGTTCAATGAATGGTTCGATTAACTCTGATCCTTCTCTAATATCTGAAACAAGTAATCCACGGTCAGTTCCACAGTCTTCTTCTCTAACGATAACATCTTGTGCTACGTCAACTAGACGACGTGTTAAGTAACCTGAATCGGCAGTTTTCAGTGCTGTATCGGCAAGACCTTTACGCGCACCATGAGTAGAGATGAAGTATTCAAGTACTGTTAAACCTTCACGGAATGAAGATTTAATAGGTAACTCGATAATTCGACCAGATGGGTTAGCCATCAGACCACGCATACCAGCTAATTGAGTGAAGTTTGATGCGTTACCACGGGCACCAGAGTCACTCATCATGAAGATTGGGTTTAAGCTGTCTAATGACATCATTAATTTAGCTTGAATATCATCTTTAGCTTTTGTCCAAATTTCAATTACAGCAGCATAACGTTCGCTTTCAGTAATTAAACCACGGGTAAATTGTTTTTGTACTTTATCTACTTTGATTTCTGCTTCTCCAATAATTTCTTGTTTATCAGGAAGTACCACGATGTCAGAAACCCCAACTGTAATACCAGCTTTAGATGAGTATTTAAATCCTAAATCTTTCATCTTATCAAGCATTACTGATGTATCTGTAATGTGGAATTTATTAAAGATTTCCGCAATGATTTGGCCTAAGAATTTCTTGTTAAATGGTTTAACAAGTTCAACATCTTGTAAGTACTCGATTAATCCACCTTCTGGAATATCAGTAGGTGCAATAAAGTATTTGTCAGGTGTTGATTTTTCTAAGTTGAAATTCGTTGGTTCATTAATGTACGGGAATGAATCCGGCATAATTTCATTGAATATAATCTTACCAACAGATGTGATAAGTAATTTATTGTTTTGTTCTTCTGTAAATGTTGGGTTCTTTAATGATCTTGCATGAACAGCTATACGTGAGTGTAAATGAACATAGCCATTTACATACGCTTTAATAACTTCATCTGTTTCACTAAAGATTTCACCAGCTCCTGTAGCGCCTTTACGTTCAAGTGTTAAGTAATAGTTACCTAATACCATATCTTGAGAAGGTGTTACGACTGGTTTACCATCTTTAGGGTTCAAGATGTTTTGAGCTGCAAGCATTAACATACGTGCTTCTGCTTGTGCTTCTTTTGATAATGGAACATGGACAGCCATTTGGTCACCATCAAAGTCAGCGTTATAAGCAGTTGTTACAAGTGGATGAAGTCTGATTGCACGACCTTCAACTAGTGTAGGTTCAAATGCTTGAATACCTAAACGGTGAAGCGTTGGTGCACGGTTTAATAGTACTGGATGTTCTTTAATAACATCTTCTAGTACATCCCAAACTTCTTCTTCCATTCTTTCTATTTTACCTTTTGCATTCTTGATGTTTGTAGCAATTTCACGTTCAACAAGTTCTTTCATAATGAAAGGTTTGAACAATTCTAACGCCATTTCTTTCGGTAAACCACATTGATACATTTTAAGGTTTGGTCCAACTACGATAACTGAACGACCTGAATAGTCAACACGTTTACCAAGTAAGTTTTGACGGAAACGACCTTGTTTACCTTTTAACATATGTGACAATGATTTTAATGGACGGTTACCTGGTCCAGTAACTGGACGACCACGACGACCATTATCAATTAAAGCATCTACAGCTTCTTGTAACATACGTTTTTCATTTTGAACGATAATACCAGGTGCACCTAAGTCTAATAAACGTTTCAAACGATTATTACGGTTGATAACACGACGGTATAAATCATTTAAATCACTTGTTGCGAAACGTCCACCATCTAATTGAACCATTGGACGAATTTCAGGTGGAATAATTGGTAATACATCTAAGATCATCCAAGATGGGTCATTACCTGAGTGACGGAATGATTCAACAACTTCTAGACGTTTAATTGCTCTTGTCAATCTTTGTCCTGTTGCTGATTCTAATTCTTCACGTAATTCTTTTAATTCTTTATCTAAGTCGATATCGCTTAATAAGTCACGGATTGCTTCTGCACCCATTTTTGCTGTGAATTTACCTGGATATTTATCATAATACTCACGGAATTCACCTTCAGTTAATAATTGTTTCTTCTCTAATCCAGTTGGACCTGGATCAATTACAGTGTAAGAAGCAAAGTATATAACTTCTTCAAGTGAACGTGGTGACATATCAAGTAAAAGTCCCATACGACTTGGGATACCTTTGAAGTACCAAATGTGTGAAACTGGTGCTGCTAATTCAATATGCCCCATTCTTTCACGACGCACTTTTGATTTAGTAACCTCTACACCACAACGGTCACAGACCATGCCTTTATAGCGTACTCTTTTATATTTACCACAACTACATTCCCAGTCCTTAGTTGGACCAAAAATTTTCTCACAGAATAAACCATCTCTTTCAGGTTTTAACGTACGGTAGTTAATTGTTTCTGGTTTTTTCACTTCACCAAATGACCAAGAACGGATCTTTTCAGGTGAAGCAAGTCCTATTTTCATGTAATGGAAATTATTTACATCAATCAAGGAGCCTACCTCCTTCAATTTAAATTAGTTGTGCCGGTTGATTGATAATGTATAACAAATGTAAAGCGCAAATGTTTAATCAAATGCGCTTTATTAACTTTTAGTCAGTTACTTGTTGCCCTTCTATTGATGCATCTTGTGAAACACCTAAATCAACTTTCTTGTCCATCATATCTTCATCTTCTAAATCACGCATTTCGATTTCGTTATCGTGTTCGTCCATAACTTTAACGTCTAGACCTAAACTTTGTAACTCTTTCATTAATACGCGGAATGATTCAGGAACTCCCGGTTTAGGGATGTTTTCTCCTTTTACGATAGATTCGTAAGTTTTAACACGACCTACTGTGTCATCAGATTTATAAGTTAAAATCTCTTGTAAAGTATATGCTGCACCGTAAGCTTCAAGTGCCCATACTTCCATCTCACCGAAACGTTGTCCACCAAACTGAGCTTTACCGCCAAGTGGTTGTTGTGTAACAAGTGAGTATGGTCCAGTAGAACGCGCATGTAATTTATCGTCTACCATGTGTGCAAGTTTAAGCATGTACATTACACCTACAGATACACGGTTATCAAACGGTTCACCAGTACGACCATCGTATAGTACAGTTTTACCATCACGAGCCATACCTGCTTCTTCAATAGTTGACCAAACATCATCATCGTTTGCACCATCAAATACTGGTGAAGCAACATGAATACCTAAATTCTTAGCTGCCATTCCAAGATGAAGTTCTAATACTTGTCCGATATTCATACGAGAAGGTACACCTAATGGGTTTAACATGATGTCAATTGGTGTTCCATCTGGTAAGTAAGGCATATCTTCTTCAGGTAAGATACGTGAGATAACACCTTTGTTACCGTGACGACCACACATTTTATCTCCGACATGTATTTTACGTTTTTGAACGATGTATACACGTACTAATTGGTTTACACCTGGAGATAATGAATCATCGCCTTCTTCTCTGTTAAATACTTTAACATCTAATACAATACCACCTGCACCATGAGGTACACGTAATGATGTATCACGAACTTCACGAGCTTTTTCACCAAAGATTGCATGTAATAATCTTTCTTCAGCTGTTAATTCAGTTACACCTTTAGGCGTTACTTTACCAACTAGGATATCTCCGTCTTTAACTTCAGCACCAACATAAACGATACCACGATCATCTAAGTTCTTAAGTGCATTGTCAGAAACGTTAGGAATATCACGTGTGATTTCTTCAGGTCCTAATTTAGTGTCACGAGCTTCTGATTCATATTCTTCAACGTGAATTGAAGTATAAACATCATCTTTAACAAGACGTTCACTCATGATTACAGCATCCTCATAGTTATAACCGTCCCAAGTCATGAAACCAACTACTACGTTACGTCCAAGTGCCATTTCACCAAGTTCCATTGAAGGACCATCAGCTAAAATTTCACCTTTAGAAACAATATCTCCGCTCGCAATGATTGGACGTTGGTTGTAACAAGTACCTGAGTTACTACGTTTGAATTTAGATAATGGGTAACGATCTAATTCAGTTTCGATCTCTTTACCATTCTCTTCAACAATACGTCTAACAAGGATTTCTTTTGCTTCTACGTGCTCAACTCTACCTTTGTACTTAGCAACAACAGCTGCACCTGAATCACGTGCAGTTACGTGTTCCATACCAGTACCAACAAATGGTGCTTCTGGGTTCATTAAAGGTACCGCTTGACGTTGCATGTTTGCACCCATAAGCGCACGGTTAGAGTCATCGTTTTCTAAGAATGGAATACATGCTGTCGCTGCAGAAACAACTTGTTTAGGAGATACATCCATGTAGTCCATGCGTTCTTTAGGTTTCGTAGTGTTGTCCCCACGGAAACGACAAAGAACTTCATCATCAACGAATTTACCTGTTTCATCAAGTACAGAGTTTGCTTGTGCAACTACATAGCTATCTTCTTCGTCAGCTGTTAAGTAGTCGATTCTGTCAGTAACTTGGTTTGTCTCGATATTTACCTTACGATAAGGTGTTTCAATGAAACCAAATTCATTAACTCTTGCATAACTTGATAATGAGTTGATTAAACCAATGTTTGGTCCCTCAGGCGTTTCAATTGGACACATACGACCATAGTGAGAGTAGTGAACGTCACGTACTTCCATACCAGCACGCTCACGAGTTAAACCACCCGGTCCTAATGCTGATAGACGACGTTTATGCGTCAACTCTGCTAATGGGTTTGCTTGGTCCATGAATTGAGATAATTGAGAGCTACCAAAGAATTCTTTAATAGATGCAATTACTGGACGAATATTAATTAATTGTTGAGGTGTGATTGAATCAGTGTCTTGAATTGACATACGTTCACGCACAACACGTTCCATACGTGATAAACCAATTCTGAATTGGTTCTGTAGTAATTCTCCTACTGAACGTAGACGACGATTACCTAAATGGTCGATATCATCTGTGTAACCTACACCATGTAACAAGTTAAAGAAATATGATAGTGAAGAAATAATATCTGCTGGTGTAATACATTTCACTGCTTCATCAGGGAATGCATTACCAATCACTGTTGTCGTACGTTTTTCTTCATCACCAGGAATATAAATTTTAACTGTTTGAACTTCTACTGGTTCATCTAAGACACCACTATTAAGTTCATAAACATGAATATTAGCATTTGATTCTAAAACATCGATGATTTTATCTAAATTACGACGGTCTAAAACAGTACCTTCTTCAGCCGCAATTTCACCTGTTTCAACGTCAACGATAGGCTCAGCTAAAGTTTGGTTGAACAAACGATGTTTAAGATGTAATTTTTTATTCATTTTGTAACGACCTACTGCCGCTAAATCATAACGTTTTGGGTCAAAGAAACGTGAATATAATAGACTTTTAGCGTTCTCTACTGTTGGTGGTTCTCCCGGACGTAAACGCTCATAAATTTCAAGCAATGCTTGGTCTGTTGTTTCAGTATTATCTTTGTCTAACGCATTTCTTAAATACTCATTGTCACCAAGTAAATCAATGATTTCTTGATCTGATGAGAATCCTAAAGCACGGATTAATACTGTAATTGGTAATTTACGTGTTCTGTCTATTCTTACGTAAGGAACATCTTTAGCATCTGTTTCATACTCTAACCATGCACCACGGTTAGGAATTACAGTAGTTCCAAAACTCACTTTACCGTTTTTATCAACTTTTTCGTTGAAGTAAACGGATGGTGAACGTACAAGTTGAGATACAATAACACGTTCTGCACCGTTTATTACAAAAGTACCAGTGTCAGTCATTAATGGGAAATCACCCATGAATACTTCTTGATCTTTCACTTCGCCTGTTTCTTTGTTAATTAAACGGACTTTAACGCGTAATGGTGCTGCATATGTTGCATCACGGTTTTTAGATTCTTCTAAATCATACTTTGGTTCACCTAGACGGTAATCTACGAACTCTAAAGAAAGGTTACCTGTAAAATCATCAATTGGAGAAATGTCGCGGAACATTTCTAGTAAACCTTCTTTTAGAAACCATTCATATGATTTCGTTTGAATCTCTATTAAGTTAGGTAGTTCTAAAATCTCGGAAATTCTCGCATAACTTCTACGAACACGATGTCTTCCATACTGGATAAGTTGACCTGTCAACAGATTCACCCCTCAAATATTGTGAATATAACTTTGCGCCTTACAAAATAAATATAATAAGACAAAAAGAAAACGGAAAGTCAATGATTCCATTTTCTATTTCGTACGACTTATTCCTAACATTCAATTAAGGGCGACGCAAAAGTACACACTTATTGAATATAATTTTTAACATTCTATTACTATATCAGAACAAAACACCAAAATCAAGCTTTTACACTTTTTAAAATGTAATAACCCTTGCTTTTTTCGATTATTTCTGCATTACCAAAAATATCTTGCATTTTTTTCTTTGCAGAAGGCATACCTTGCTTCTTCTGAATAACAACTAAAAGCTGTCCGCCACTCGATAATACTTTGATGCTTTGCTCAAGAATTTTATGAACAATTTCCTTCCCTGCTCTTATTGGAGGGTTTGTTAATACAAAATCAAACTCTAAATCTAATACATCATCTAAACAGTTACTTACTTTCAACTGAGCATTTTGAATGTTGTTAGATCGTTGATTATCTTTTGCCAAATCCAATGCGCGTTCGTTCACATCTACCATAGTCACTTCACTATGCGGAAGTACTTTCGCACACATTAAACCTATTGGACCATAACCACAGCCCACATCCAATATTCTCTTTTTAGGACCAGGGGGATTTGCATTTAAGAAAGTTGTTACGAGTAAATCAGACCCAAAGTCTATTTTCCCTTTTGAGAAAACACCATGATCTGTCTGAAGAGAGAGTTTGTTATCGCGATAAAAATAATCGAAACTTTCTCGTTCCGACTTCACGTTTGGATCGTTATCAAAATAATGACTCATTACGCCACCTCTTTATTGATTAAATGAGTAAATAAAAACCCGTTATCATGATAATAACGGGTTTTTTGATTTAATACAGAGATTATTTTAATTCTACAGATGCGCCAACTTCTTCTAATTTTTCTTTTAAAGCTTCAGCGTCTTCTTTAGATAAACCTTCTTTAACAACTTTAGGAGCGTTGTCTACGATTTCTTTAGCTTCTTTTAAGCCTAAGCCAGTTGCTTCTTTAACCGCTTTAACAACTTTAATTTTTGAATCTCCAGCTGAAGTTAATTCAACGTCGAATTCAGTTTTTTCAGCTGCTGCGTCTCCACCAGCTGCGCCAGCTGCTGCTACAGGAGCTGCTGCTGTTACACCAAATTCTTCTTCGATAGCTTTTACTAAGTCATTTAATTCTAATACTGACATTTCTTTAATTGCTTCAATAATTTTTTCATTAGACATGATATATATCCTCCATTAAATAGTTTTATTTGTTGCTGAATTATTCAGCACTTTCTTCTTTTTGTTCTCCAACAGCTTTAACTGCATAAGCAAAGTTACGAACTGGAGCTTGTAATACAGATAGTAACATTGATACAAGACCGTCTTTTGATGGTAATGAACCGATAGTGTTAACTTCTTCTGCAGATACAACTTGTCCTTCAATAACACCTGCTTTGATTTCTAACGCTTCGTTTTCTTTAGCGAAGTCAGCAAGAATTTTAGCTGGTTCAACAACTTCTTCGTTTGAAAAAGCAATTGCGTTAGGACCAGTTAATGTTTCTTCTAAACCTTCGATACCAGCAGCTTCAGCAGCACGACGAACTAAAGTGTTTTTGTAAACTTTATATTCGATACCTGCTTCACGTAATTGTTTACGTAATTCAGTAACTTGCGCAACTGTTAAACCACGGTAGTCAACAATAATTGTTGAAACAGAATTTTTAAGTTGTTCAGTAATTAAATCAACTTTTTGTTGTTTAGCTTCAACGATTTTTGAATTAGACATCTCTACACCTCCATATTAATTGTCCGTGCTTTTATGATGAGGTTTCTCAACAAAAAAGCACTTTTTACCCACGGCAAAAAGTGCTTGAATTTTATACGTTCAAGTCAATTTAAGCCTCGGTAGGATCGCTTTTTAAGTTCAAAATTGAACTCCTACTGTCTTAGGTTAAATATTACACATCCAAAACTATAACGCGTTTTGGAATTGAAGTCAATATTTTTATATTATAATTTAAAGCTTGAAGTATCAACTTTGATACCAGGACCCATTGTTGTTGTAACAGCAACAGATTTGAAATAAGTACCTTTAGATGATGCTGGTTTTGCTTTAGTTAATGTATCTTGAATTGTTTTGAAGTTATCAACTAATTGTTGCTCGTCAAATGATACTTTACCAATAGATGCATGAACAATACCAGATTTTTCAGCACGGTATTCTACTTTACCTGCTTTAATTTCTTCTACTGCTTTTTTGATATCCATTGTTACTGTACCAGTTTTAGGGTTTGGCATTAAACCTTTAGGTCCTAATACACGACCAAGTTTACCAACTTCACCCATCATGTCAGGTGTTGCAACGATTACATCAAAGTCGAACCAACCTTGGTTGATTTTGTTAATGTATTCTTCACCTACATAATCTGCTCCAGCTTCTTCTGCTTCTTTGATTTTATCGCCTTTAGCGAATACTAATACACGTTGTGTTTTACCAGTACCGTGTGGTAATACTACAGCGCCACGGATTTGTTGGTCATTCTTACGTGTATCAATGCCTAAACGAAATGCAACTTCTACAGATGCATCAAAGTTAACAGTACTTGTTTCTTTTGCTAATTTAATCGCTTCTTCAACAGCGTATGTTGCAGTACGATCGATTTTAGCAACTGCTTCTTGATACTTTTTACCTTTTTTAGCCATTTTGTTTTCCTCCTTTAGTGGTTTTAGCGGAATGTTACCTCCCACGTGCATTATCATAAAGACAATGCAATAGCAGACAGCGAAATAGCCGCCTGCTTAAACTTTAAAACTCAATTATTCTACGACAATACCCATGCTGCGTGCAGTACCTTCAACGATACGCATAGCTGCTTCTTCAGATGCCGCGTTTAAGTCAGGCATTTTAGTGTTAGCAATTTCACGTACTTGGTCTTGAGTTACTGTAGCAACTTTAGTTTTGTTAGGTTCACCAGAACCTTTTTCTACTTTAGCTGCTTTTTTAAGTAATACTGCTGCAGGTGGTGTCTTAGTGATGAAAGTAAATGAACGATCTTCAAATACTGTAATTTCAACTGGAATGATTAAACCTGCTTGCTCTTGTGTACGAGCGTTGAATTCTTTACAGAATCCCATAATATTCACACCGGCTTGACCTAATGCAGGACCAACTGGTGGTGCTGGGTTTGCTTTACCTGCAGGAATTTGCAATTTAACAACTTTAACTACTTTTTTAGCCACGATGTGCACCTCCTTGATATCGTGATGTGGTCATGGGGTAATGATATTTTACCCTCCCACTCTTCATTTCGTGACGAAATGGTTGCGCATAGTCCGAGCGCGACCTTTAAATAATAACATTGAAATCATGAAATTTCAAGTGTTTTTTTACAACTTTTCAATTTGATCGAATTCAACTTCGACTGGTGTTTCTCTACCGAACATGTCAACAAGAACTGTTAATTTATACTTCTCAACATCGATTTCTTTGATTTCACCAACTTGGTTACTAAATGGTCCACTTGTTACGCGAACTTGTTCACCTAATTCAACTTCTACGTCGACTGTTTTTTCTGCCATACCCATTTGTTTAAGGATAAATTTCGCTTCATCTGGTAATAATGGATTTGGTTTAGATCCTGCACCAGCAGAACCAACGAAACCTGTAACACCAGGTGTATTTCTTACGACATACCATGATTCATCAGTCATAATTAACTCAACTAATACGTATCCAGGGAAAGTCTTCTTGATTTGTGTCTTCGCTTTACCATCTTTAATAGATGTTTCTTCCTCTTCTGGAATCACAACTCTAAAAATTTGTTCTTGCATGTTCATTGTATCAACACGCTTTTCTAGGTTTGTTTTGACTTTATTTTCATAACCTGAATAAGTGTGCACTGCATACCATCGTTTAGCGCCTATCTCTTCTGACATTTTGCCACTCCTTACTATCTAATCAAATTAATTAATTCTGTAATTCCTAAATCTAATGCATAGAAAAAGATTAAGAAAAAGATTACTGTACACACTACTATTGTTGTATATTTAACAAGTTCTTTGCCAGTTGGCCAACTTGTTTTCTGCATTTCTGATTTTACGCCTTGAAAGAAGTTTTCTTTTTTAGCCATTGATTTTCCTCCTTTTAGATGGATTCTTTATGCAATGTATGCGTATTACAAGTTTTACAAAACTTTTTTAGCTCTAATCGTTGATCTGTATCTTTTTTAGGGACTGTATAATTTCTAGCTCCGCATTTCTCGCAATTTAAAGGGACTTTTCTCATCTTATCACCTAATTCATTCTAATCCTAGATTAATATACAAAACAAAACACCTAATTGTCAAACAAAGCTGAAGTAATTTCAGCCTTGTTCAGTTTCTTTTTTAATCTGTATTGTGCGTTATATACATGTTTCACTGGTACATCTAGTTCATTTGATATTTCTTTTTTTGTTTTTCCTTGTACTGTTAATTTTAGAATGTCCGATTCAATAGGTGATAGCTTATTAGAATCCATCAAATAGGATAGCGAACATTCTGTTAACATTTGATCTTCAAAATCCTGGCCATGACCATCTCTTAGACACTCTATTAAATTAACCGAATCACTATTTGTTTCATCAATACTTAATGACGCTTTTAATATTTGATACTTTGTACTTTTAACTTTTCTTATATAATCAATTTTAGCATTTTTAATAATGACATTCACACAATGTATAAACGAATCATGCTTGTCACAATCAAATGTGAGTGCTTGCTTATACAACTTATATCTTATAATTTGCGTGATGTCCTCTTTATCATTATAAGGTAGTCTCAATGTGCTTACCCGCTTCTGAATGTCACTTTCGAAAACATTTAATAATTGATTAAACGCTTCTTTGTCACCACGCTGAATATCAGCAATCCATTTTAACAACTGCTTGTCCATATTCAAATCATTCATCATGCTCATCCCTTGTTATCGTTTTGAGCATATTTTACAGAGCGCGTTCCTTATAAATCAAACTCCAAAAAATCATATTTATCGATTATTTCTTCTCCATTTTTCAAATTGCTGTAATACTTCATCTGGCAAGTTCAATCTATTTCTAGGTGTCTTAGTTTTAATTTCTGATAGGTGCTTTGTCACAACAGATTCTTGATTTGCAATTGTTGACCACATTTCTCTAGATGAGATTCTATACGCACCAGAACCAAAAATAGCATGTTGTTCACTCATATCACTTGTGACTACTGTAATATGTGTAATATGCTTACGATATAATTCATACGTTAATCTTTCGATATAACTATCTGCTGTTTCTTTTCCCTTCGTATAAACAACTTTCACACCGTGCTTAAATTCTACTGATTCAGTACCTTCTACACCATAAGCATCAAAAACAACAATCATTTCGCCATCATGTTGGGTATTATAATTGATAAGTGTGATTAACAATTTATCTCTCGCTTCTTCTAAAGAAACTTGAGCAATGGAAGACAATTCGTTTGATTGTCCTATTAAGTTATAGCCATCAATAATTAAATAGATATCTTTCATTATGATTGTCCTATTGGATGCCTTTTTCTATATACTTCATACATAAGCAGACTCGCTGCAACAGAAGCATTTAAGCTATTAACGTGTCCAACCATTGGTAATTTAATATAAAAATCACACTTATCTTTCACTAGTCGACTCATACCTTCGCCTTCGCTGCCTATAACGATAACAAGTGGCATTCCAGCATCCATTTGTCTATAATCAGTCGCATTCTTTGCATCTGTACCCGCGACCCAATACCCTACTTCTTGAAGCCTTTCAATTGTTTGCGGTAAATTCGTCACACGAATAACTGGAACATGTTGAATGGCACCGGTTGAAGCTTTTGCTACTGTTGCATTTAACTGTACAGACCTTCTCTTCGGAATAATAATGCCATCAATACCTATTGCATCAGCTGTTCTCATAATAGAACCTAAATTATGTGGATCTTCTAAACCATCTAACATCAATAAACAAGGTACATGGTCAATATCTTTAGTTTCTGAAATGAAATCTTCTAATTCTTTATATGGATATGGCGCAATTTGAGCAGCGATACCTTGATGTGGAACATCTGTTAAATAGTCAATTTTTGATTTAGGTACAGTTTGGACGACTATTTTTTCAGATTTTGCAATTTTTAAAATTTCACCAATTTGTTTCTTGTTGATACCTTCTTGAATTAATACTTTATTAATCGTATGACCTGAAGTTATCGCTTCTTTGACCGCATGTCTACCAACTATAATCGATTCATCCATTGGCTCCCACCCTTTCTTCTGTTATTTCAATCATTTTATTAACGAGTTCTTCTAAGCGTTCTGTTTCATCTATTAAGAATAAATAACCGATGACCGCTTCAATCGCTGAGCTTTTTCTATACGTTTGTATATCCGTATTCTTCGCTTTCGTATAACTTTTTGCGTTACGACCTCGTCGTATAATTTCTAATTCTTCTTCTGTAAAAAATTCATTTTCCATCAAAATATTAAGTGCATAAGCTTGTCCCTTTGCAGAAACATATTGTTTAGACAATTGATGTAATCGATTAGGTTTCCCTTTAATTTTAAGGATAATATGTTTTCTGACATACGTATCTAATATCGAATCACCCATATAAGCTAAGGATAACGGATTTAACATTTTAATTGTTAATTTATCCACGTCTAAACCTCACACCTTGAGCTGTGTCTTCAAGAATAATATTTTGTTCTTTTAGTGCATCTCTAATTTCGTCCGCTCTCTGGAAGTTCTTAGCTTTTCTTGCTTCATTACGTTCTTCAATTAATGCTTCAATTTCTTCATCAAGTAATTCATTTTGTTGTTTACCTACTAATGGTACACCGAGAACTTCACTAAAAATTTCATACACTTCTTTGAAACGATTAATTGTTTTTGTAGAAGTTGTATTTTCAAGTAAATATTTATTAGCTAATTTATTCAAGTCATACCATGCAGTCATTGCATTAGCTGTATTGAAATCATCATCCATAGATGTTTCAAAGTCATTTAATATTTCATTAATACGTTCGATATGTTGTTCTGTTTCATCTTCTTCTAATACAGCATGTTGTGATCTATCAACTAATGATTGATAACTGTTTCTAATTCTTTCTAAACCTCTATTAGCTGCTTGTACAAGTTCTAAATCATAGTTTATTGGATTTCTATAGTGCGCACCAACCATAAAGAATCTTAATACATCCGGGTCAATTTCTTTTATGATGTCATGAACTAAAATAAAGTTACCTAATGATTTACTCATTTTTTCATTGTTAATATTTACAAAACCATTGTGCATCCAATAATTCGCGAATGTCTTATCATTGTGTGCTTCTGATTGAGCAATTTCATTTTCGTGGTGAGGGAATTGTAAATCTGTTCCACCAGCATGGATATCAATCGTATCGCCTAAATGTACTTGTGCCATTACAGAACACTCGATGTGCCAACCTGGTCTACCTTCTCCCCATGGGCTATCCCACTTAATTTCACCTGGTTTAGCTTTTTTCCATAAAGTGAAGTCTAGTGCATCTTCTTTTTGTTCACCTGATTCTATTCTAGCGCCAACTTTTAAGTCATCTAATGATTGGTGGCTCAACTTACCGTAATCATCAAAACGTCTTGTACGATAATAAACGTCACCACAACTTTCATATGCATAGCCTTTTTCGACTAATACAGCTATAAAAGCAATAATATCATCCATGTGATCCATTACTCTTGGGTTCGCTGTTCCACGTTTACAATTTAAAGCACCTGTATCTTCGTAGAATGCTTCAATAAAACGATCCGCAATTTCCGGAACTGTTTCACCTAATTCATTTGCAGCTTTGATCAATTTGTCATCAACATCTGTAAAGTTAGATACATATTGTACATCGTAGCCACGGTATTCTAAATATCTTCTTACGACATCAAATGCTACTGTTGCTCTTGCATTACCAATATGAATGTAGTTGTACACTGTCGGTCCACATACATACATTTTTACTTTTCCTTCTTCGATAGGAATAAATTCTTCTTTTTGTCTTGTTAACGTATTATATAACGTAATCATCAACAATCTCTCCATTCTTCGTCTTTTCAAGTTGACGTTCTAATTCTTTTAATTGTTCATATATTGGGTCTGGTAAATTTGTATGATTAAAGTTCTTACCAATTTTCAAGCCATCTTGTTTAACAATTCTACCTGGAATACCAACTACTGTAGAATAATCTGGTACATCTTTGAGTACGACTGAGTTCGCGCCAATATTTACATTGTTGCCGACTTCAATATTACCTAATACTTTGGCACCAGCAGCTATCAGTACATTATCACCTATGTCTGGATGTCTTTTGCCTCGTTCTTTACCTGTCCCACCAAGTGTTACACCTTGGTAGATCGTTACATTATTGCCGATGCGACATGTTTCACCTATTACAATACCCATGCCATGGTCGATGAATAGCCTCTTGCCGATTGTAGCACCTGGATGAATTTCAACTCCTGTGAAAAATCGTGCAATTTGGGATATAGATCTTGCTATAAAGTACATTTTTTTCTTAAAGAACCAATTAGCAATCAAATAACTCCATATAGCATGTAGTCCTGAGTAAGTCATAACGACTTCAAATGAAGATCTTGCTGCAGGGTCTTGATCGAATACCATTTGAATATCATCTTTGACTCGTTTAAACATTTAAATCCCCCCTCAGATAACAAAAAGGCGCCCCTAACAATAATTGCTAGAGGTGCCTTTTTGCACGGTTCCACTCTTTTTAGCATTTAAAAAATGCTCACTCTTTTAAATATTAACATCATCATATTTGTAATAAAGGTGCATTCGCTTAAGTAATGTGGCACATTTTCAGCAACCATGTACTCTCTAATTTCACATTATCTAATCTACTTGTCCTTTAAGTCATTTATATAATAATTTCTCGTTCTAAAAAAATCAAACAAAACGTTTTAATCTGTTAAGTACTTTATCTCGACCTAACAACGCAATTGTATTCGGTAATTCAGGGCCATGAGTTTGACCTGAAACAGCAACACGGATAGGCATAAACAATTGTTTACCTTTGATGCCTGTTTCTTTTTGTACAGCTTTAATTGATTTTTTAATTTCTGCTGGTTCAAACGGCTCTAAAGTTTCAAGTTGTTTAACAAGTTCAGCCATAACAGTTGGAACTTGTTCGCCATCTAAGACTTCTTGTGCTTCATCACTGAAATCAAGATGTTCTCTGAAGAATAACTCAGATAAAGGAACAATTTCTCCTGCGTAACTCATTTGTTGTTGATATAAACCTACTAAGTCTCTTGCCCAAGATAATTCAGCTTCAGATGGACTTTCAGGTAATAGACCTGCTTTAACCATATGTGGAATTGTCATTTCAAAGACTGTTTCAGAATCTTTTTCTTTCATATATTGGTTATTAATCCATTCTAATTTTTTCTTATCAAAGAATGCTGGTGATTTAGAAAGACGTTTTTCATCGAAGATTTTAATAAATTCTTCTTTAGAGAAGA
The DNA here is from genome assembly GCF_022386165.1 of Mammaliicoccus sp. P-M58. Taxonomy (NCBI): domain Bacteria; kingdom Bacillati; phylum Bacillota; class Bacilli; order Caryophanales; family Staphylococcaceae; genus Mammaliicoccus; species Mammaliicoccus sp. P-M58. The sequence goes on along the minus strand of NZ_JAJNJI010000005.1, from coordinate 15,665 downwards.
TTTCTTCTTCGCCTTCAGGGGACCAGCCTAATAAACCAATAAAGTTAAAGATTGCTTCAGGTAAATAACCTAAATCTTTATATTGTTCTATAAACTGCAGAATTTGACCATCACGTTTACTTAATTTTTTACGCTCTTCATTAACGATTAATGTCATATGCGCAAACTGTGGAGGCTCAAACCCAAATGCTTCATAAATCATAAGTTGCTTAGGTGTGTTTGAAATATGATCATCACCACGAATAACGTGTGAAATTTCCATGTAGTAATCATCAATCGCAACTGCAAAGTTATAAGTTGGGATGCCATCTTTTTTAACGATTACCCAGTCACCGATACCATTTGAATCAAATGATACTTCACCTTTAACGATATCATCGAATTTATATTCTTTATTTTGTGGCACTCTAAAGCGAATACTTGGTTGTCTACCTTCTGCTTCAAATGCTTCTTGTTCTTCTTTTGTTAAGTGTGCGTGTTTACCACCATAACGAGGCATTTCACCTCTTGCAATTTGCTCTTCGCGTTCTGCTTCTAATTCTTCTGAAGTCATATAACATTTATAAGCTTTATCTTCAGCTAATAATTTTTCAATTAATGGCTTATAAATGTCGCCACGTTCAGATTGACGATATGGACCGTATCCTCCGTCTTTATTAACAGACTCATCCCAATCTAAGCCTAACCATTCAAGGTTAGAGAATTGTGATGCTTCTCCGTCTTCTAAATTTCTGGCTATATCTGTATCTTCAATACGTATAACAAAGTCCCCATTATAATGTTTCGCAAATAAATAGTTAAATAATGCGGTTCTTGCGTTACCGATGTGTAAGTAACCAGTCGGACTTGGCGCGTATCTTACTCTTACTTTGTTACTCATCGTCTCACTCCTGTTTTATTCTTTACTTGTTAATAATACCACAGCTTGTGCTTGTATGCCTTCTTCTCTTCCTAGAAATCCTAATTTTTCATTCGTTGTTGCTTTTACGTTTATATCTTCAATAGACACTTCTAATACTGAAGCAATTACACTTCTCATTTGATCTATATAAGGTCTGAATTTAGGTTGTTCCGCTACAATTGTAGCATCTACATTCCCAAGTTTATATCCTTTTTTCAAAACTTGTTCATAAGCTTCTTTAAGCAATAATTTTGAATCTTCATCTTTAAAAGCTGGGTCTGTATCTGGGAATAGTTTCCCTATATCTCCTAGACTTGCAGCACCTAGAATAGCATCCGTAATTGCATGGAGCAACACATCTGCATCACTGTGACCTTTTAAACCATGTGTATGTTCAATCTCAAGACCACCAATGATCAATGGTCTTGTCGGATCAAATTCATGCACATCATAACCGTAACCTATTCTAAACATCGCAAATACCTCGCTTCTCTAGTATAGAATGTGCAATTATTAAATCTTCGTGGGTTGTAATTTTGATATTGTCGTAATCACCATTTGATATGTGTACTTTATACCCTGCTCTCTCTACTAACGAAGCATCATCCGTACCTAAGTAATTTTGTGCTTCTGCTTGTTCATAAGCTTTTAAGATAATGTCTCTTTTAAACGCTTGAGGTGTTTGAACTTGCCACATCGTTGAGCGATCGTAAGTGTGTTCAACAACACCATTTATAACTTGCTTTATTGTATCCTTAGCTTGAACTGCTAAAATCACAGCATCTTTTGTTAAGGCATCTTGATATAATTGGTCGATTTTTTCTTGTGTAATAAATGGTCTCGCACCATCATGAACCATCACAACTTCAGTATCAATCAATACTTTCAAGACTTCATTAATGCTATGTTGTCTTTCTTGACCACCTGGAATGATACCAGCAACTTTACTAAAATCTTTTAAATGTTCTTCCATTAATTCAACTTCGTCTGGATGCGCAGCAATAAAAATCTGTTCACATGAATCTATTTCTTGAAACACAGCAACAGTTTGACGAATAATTGTTTCACCATTAATTTCTAGAAATAATTTGTTAATTTCAGTTCCCATCCTTTTACCTTGTCCAGCTGCAGGAATGATTGTCGTAAACCCCAATTTATGACACCTTCTTCGCAAATATAATTCTACCAGATGAAGTTTGTAGCAAACTCATCACTTCAACAGGAATTGTCTTTCCTATATATTCTCGTCCTTTTTCAATGACAACCATTGTACCATCATCAAGATAACCAACACCTTGATCATCTTCTTTACCTATTTTCGTAATTAATAAATCGAAAATATCCCCTTGGTGTAGTACTGGTTTAATCGCTTCAGATAAATCATTTACATTTAGAACTTTTATGCCTTGTACAGCACATACTTTATTCAAATTATAATCTGTTGTAATGATACTTGCTTGATATCGTTTAGCCAATTTGATTAAAAGCGCATCTACATCTTTATGTGCAGACGTTGGTTCAATGATTGAAATCGAGAAATCTGTTTTCTTCAATTCATTTAATATATCTAACCCACGTTGTCCTTTATCACGTTTAACACTGTCTTTAGCATCCGCAATGACTTGTAACTCTTCAATAACACCTTGAGGTACAAGGATTTCTCCATCTATAAAATGACACTTCACGACGTCTAATATTCTCCCGTCAATAATAGCACTTGTATCTAAAATTTTGGCGTATTTCGAAGTTGTTTGTCTCGTTAAAGAATTTGATATACTTTCTGGAAATAATCGTAATATTTCTTCTCGTTTTTGCAAACCAATCTGAAAGCCTAAATAACATAAAAAAGCAGCAATAATAATAGGTAAAATATGTTTCAGAACTGGTGCACCGATCATTTCTAATATAAACGAAACCATAACCGCGATCATTAAGCCTATCATGACACCAATAGTAGCGAAGAATATTTCAAGAATACTCCTTTTTAATAAGTATTTTTCTCCTTGATCAGCCATGTCTACAATTTTATCAATCAAAAACCCAAACAATAGGAAAATAACAACCGCACCTATAAGACCATCGATATATGGATTTGTGAGTACTTGTTCGGGTTGGATACTAAACGCATTAATCAGTTCTGGAATCACCATAATGCCTAGTGAGGAACCTATGACTAAATAACACAGTATGATTAGTCCTTTTAAAATTTTCATACGTTAACCTCCTAACGGTTAATTATGCATTAAAAGCAATTTTCAATGCTTCTCTTGTTGTTGATACGCCAATAACTTCTGTACCATCTGGGAATTCTAAACCTTTAATATTATTTTTAGGTATGATAATACGTTTAAATCCTAATTTAGCCGCTTCTTGTACACGTTGATCAATTCTAGCAACCCTTCTTACTTCACCTGTTAAGCCAACCTCACCCACGAAACAATCATCACCTTTAGTAGGTTTATCTTGGAAACTTGAAGCTATCGCGATAACAATGCTTAAATCTACAGCGGGTTCACTTAATTTTACACCACCGGCAATTTTGATATATGCGTCTTGTTGTTGTAATAAGAAATTCTCTTTCTTCTCTAATACAGCCATCAATAAGCTTAATCTATTGTGATCAATACCTGTTGCCATTCTTCGTGGATTATGAAAAGTTGTTGGCGTTACTAAAGCTTGCACTTCAACTAAAATAGGTCTCGTACCTTCCATAGTTGCCACAATAGTCGAACCCGATACATGTTTCGTTCTTTCTTCTAAGAACATTTCAGACGGATTTTTAACTTCGTTAAGACCTGTTTGCTTCATTTCAAAAATACCCATTTCATTTGTCGAACCAAAACGGTTTTTAACTGCTCTTAATATTCTGTATGCATGATGTGTATCGCCTTCAAAATATAATACTGTATCTACCATATGTTCTAACAAACGTGGACCAGCAATTTGTCCATCCTTCGTTACATGTCCAACAATAAATGTAGCAATATTCATTTGTTTTGCGATATGCATTAAATTTTGTGTACATTCTCTAACTTGAGAAACAGAACCTGGAGCAGAAGTAACTTCAGGGTGGAAGACAGTTTGAATGGAATCTATAACTAATACATCTGGTTTTTCTTTTTGAACCATACTATGTATAATCTCTAAATTCGTTTCAGCATAAACATTTAATTCTCCTGAATCTTCAACTAATCTTTCAGCTCTTAATTTCGTTTGTCTTACAGATTCTTCACCTGAAACATATAAGACATTTTTTTGTTGAGATAAAGCCGCACAAATTTGTAATAATAATGTGGATTTACCAATACCAGGGTCACCACCAATAAGTACAAGCGAACCTTCTACAACACCGCCACCTAATACGCGATTAAATTCATTGATTTTAGTCTTAATTCTAGGTGTATCTTCTTCTTTAACGTCTTTTAATTTTTCTATTTTTTGTGCGGGTACATCTGACTTGAATGTATTTTTAGGACCTTTAGTTTCTTTATGTTCTATTGATTCTTCCATTTGGTTCCATGCACCACAATTAGGGCATTTCCCCATCCATTTTGGAGATTGATATCCGCAGGCTAAACACTCAAATATTACTTTCTTTTTGGCCATTCATGTTACCTCCGTATTAATTGAATAGTTATATTTTAAACTTGACTGACATTAAAAACAAATTAATATACTTTAAAATCAATATAAAAGCCCGCAAACTATTATGATAAATAGCTTGCGGACTTATTATAATATTAAATTAACATTGTTGATTTTTAAGCTTTTGAAGTTTCTTCTGCTTCTTTATCTTCTTTATGATCTGATAAATCAAATTTAAATTCATCATCTCTATAATCTACAATGACATCTTTACCTACTAAATCTTGTCCAGATAAGATTAATTCACTTAAATTATCTTCGACATGTTTTTGAATAGCACGTGTTAATGGTCTTGCACCATATTCTGGATCGAATCCTTCATCAGCAATTTTTTCTTGTGCTGAATCTGAGAGCGTAATGTGAATACCTTGTTCTGATAATCGTTTCGTTAAGTTACCAGCCATTTTATTCACAATTTCTTTAAGATGTGTTTTTTCAAGTTTGTGGAAGACGATAATATCATCTACACGGTTTAAGAATTCTGGTCTAAATTGTTGTTTTAATTCATCCATCATTGTTTTTCTGATAGTTTCATAATCCGGTCCACTTTCTTTAGCACCGAATCCAACAAATTTAGCATTTTGTAATTCTTGTGCACCAACGTTTGATGTCATGATAATAACAGTGTTTCTAAAGTCTACTTTACGACCTTTAGAATCTGTTAAGTGACCATCATCTAACACTTGTAACAAGATATTAAATACATCTGGATGTGCTTTTTCAATTTCGTCAAATAGGATAACTGAATATGGTTTACGTCTTACATTTTCAGTTAATTGTCCACCATCATCATGACCTACATAACCTGGAGGAGAACCTACTAAACGACTGACAGAGTGTTTCTCCATAAACTCACTCATGTCCACTCTTATCATTGCATCTTCTTCACCGAACATCGCATCAGCTAATGTACGTGCAAGTTCAGTTTTACCAACACCTGTTGGTCCTAAGAATATAAAGCTACCAATTGGTCTCTTAGGATCTTTAAGACCAGCACGAGCACGTCTTACCGCTTTAGAAATAGATTTAACTGCATCGTTTTGACCGATTACACGTTCATGTAAGATAGTTTCTAAGTTTAGTAATCGTTCTGACTCAGTTTCGTTTAATTTCGTAATTGGAATACCTGTCCAATTTGCGACAACGACTGCGATATCTTCAGCAGTTACACATGTGTTTTTCTCACCTTGAGCTTTTTTCCATTCGTTTTTAGTATCTTCTAATTGTTTTTCAAGTTTAGTTTGTTTATCTCTTAAATTAGCTGCATTTTCAAACTCTTGAGAATGTACGGCAGCATCTTTTTCTTTCTTAACTGTTTCTAATTCTGATTCAAGTTCTTTAAGACTTGGAGGTGTTGTATAGTTTCTAAGTCTTACTTTAGAACTTGCTTCATCGATTAAGTCGATTGCTTTATCAGGTAAGAATCTATCTGAAATGTAACGGTCACTCATATTAACTGCCGCTTCAATCGCTTCATCTGAAATATTAATACGGTGATGCGCTTCGTAACGATCTCTCAAACCTTTTAAAATTGAAATTGAATCTTCAGTATTTGGTTCATCAACTGTTACAGGTTGGAAACGACGTTCTAATGCTGCATCTTTTTCAATATATTTACGGTATTCATCTAATGTAGTTGCACCGATACATTGTAGTTCACCACGAGCCAATGCTGGTTTCAAGATGTTTGATGCATCGATAGCACCTTCTGCTCCACCCGCACCAATAAGTGTGTGTAACTCATCGATGAATAACACGATATTGCCTGCTTGATGAATTTCTTCCATTACTTTTTTAAGTCTTTCTTCAAATTCACCACGATATTTAGTACCTGCTACAACAGTACCCATGTCTAATGACATAACGCGTTTACCTTTTAATGTTTCTGGTACTTCGTTTTGTACGATTGCTTGTGCTAATCCTTCAACGATAGCCGTTTTACCAACACCTGGTTCACCGATTAATACTGGATTGTTTTTAGTTCTTCTACTTAACACTTCAATGACACGCGTAATTTCATCTGAACGACCAACTACTGGATCTAACGTACCATCTTGCGCAATGACTGTTAAGTCTCTTGCTAATCCATCTAAAGTTGGTGTTGCTTGATTTTTAGTCGTTTGAGCATTTTTTGAACCTTGCTCTGGACTGCCTAATGATTTAACGACTTGTGCTCTTGCTTTAGTGATATTCAAATCTAAATTGGCAAATACACGTGCTGCCACACCTTCGTTCTCACGAATTAATCCTAATAATAGATGTTCTGTTCCAACAAATGTATGGTTTAACTTTCTCGCTTCATCCATTGAAAGTTCAATCACTTTTTTAGCTCTTGGTGTGTAATGAATCGCACCAACTTGTTCTTGACCTTGGCCAATTAAATTTTCAACTTCTTTTGTTACTTTTTCTTCAGTAATACCGAACGCATCTAGCACTTTAGCTGCTATGCCTTCAGGTTCTTTCATTAAACCTAATAATAAATGTTCCGTACCTATATTTGAATGATTCAATCTCATTGCTTCTTCTTGTGCATGCGCTAATACGCGTTGCGCACGTTCTGTTAATCTACCAAATAGCATAAACTAACCTCCTATTTTATATATGTTCTCTTAAAAAGGTTGCTCTTTGTTCATCTACAGATTGTTCCGAGTCATTACCTTCAAAGAATGGTGTTTGTATTGTAACCATTAAATTATCAAAATTAAAGTTATTACTCTCGATATGCCCTAAATCTATACCCAGTTTCATTTCACTTAATCTTAATGAAGCTTCTTCAACAGATATCAATTGTGCAGATTTCAATATACCTTTCGCACGATGAACTCTGTCTTTTGTTTCCATATGATTAAAACGATCAAGTCTTTGTCTGATTTGTTCTTCTTCACTAATGATTTGTTCAACAATTTGCGTTAAATCTTCGATTATTTCTTCTTCAGTCTTACCAAGTGTTAATTGATTGGATATTTGATATACATGACCAAGTGCGCCTGTACCTTCACCATAAATACCTCGAATAGTATATCCGAATCTATTAATAGCTTGTCCAATTCTCTTCATACGTTTCATAATGCTTAATCCTGGTAAGTGCAACATAACACTCGCTCTTAATCCTGTTCCAATGTTTGTTGGACAAGTCGTTAAAAATCCGTGTTGTTCATCATATGAAATTGTTAGATGTTTATCAAGCTCATCATCTAATTTAGATGCCGTTTCATACAACTCGTTTAGCACGAGATTGTGGCCCATAACTTGTATTCTAACGTGATCTTCTTCGTTGATCATAACACTTGTTGATTCATCATCATTTAATAATACTGCACCAAATTTCTGTTTCGTCAGTGCTGGGCTAATGAGATGTTTGAACACGAGTTTATTCTGATCTAGTTCACTTAAATCTGATAACTTCGTCAATTTCAATTCTGATAATGCTTTACTCACTTTTTCTATTACTTTGTTGCCTGTTTCGTCATCTTCTTCATATTTGAGCGGATGAACTTCGTCTTGAAGGTTACGTGCAAGTCTTATTCTAGAACTCATGACAATTGGCGTGTCTTCTGTTTCTTTCATCCAATCGCTAATATGTTCATTCATATGCTCTTCCATTTACTCGACCTCACCTTCTGCTTTCAATGCTTTAATTTCATCTCTTACAACTGCTGCATCTTCAAAGGCTTGCTCTTCAATTAAGCCTTGTAGTATTTTTTCTTTCTCAGCAATTTGTTGTTTGAGTTGTATTTTACTTCTTGAAGATACAGGTATTTTACCTGTATGCTCCCCACTGCCCGCTTGAACTCTTCTAATAATTTGCGGTACATCATCTTTAAAAGTTTCATAGCAGTCATGACAACCAAACTTACCAACTTTAGCAATATCTGTTAAAGTCATGCCACAAGTAGGACAGTGCTTTTCTTCTTGTGGTTGAACTTGTTTAAAGTTAATACCATGTTTACCTACTAAATATTGTAGAAATTGGTTCACAACAAATTCTTGGTCCAGATTTTGATCACTCATTTGATCATCTTGGAAATAAAAATGTTCTGAAGCACAGTTTTTACATATCCATTGTTCAGTTTTATGTTTCTTACCTGTTGATGTTAATTGAATTGTTGCTTCTTCTTTACCACAAATTTCACAAAGCATACTGTCACTCCTTTTTAACTATAATGTATGACGGCAAGTATACGTTTCAATATATTTGCTCGAATAATATCTCTATATGGTATTTCTATTTGCAATGTATCTCTATGAAGCGTTTGAACAATCATTTTTTTCTCTCTATCTGTAATTAAGTCATTTTCATACAAACCATCCACAATTCTAAATGCATTTGCTTGTGAGATTTGATCACCTGTCAATTCAATTAGATGTCTAATGAATGCTGATTGACTATTCGTTTCAACTTTTGAAATACGAATGTAACCGCCGCCGCCTCTTTTACTTTCAATAGCGTATCCGTGCTCATTTGTAAATCTTGTTTTTATAACATAGTTTAATTGGGAAGGTACACAATCAAACTTTTCAGCAATATGTGCACGTTTAATTTCAACGACATCTCCTTGAGCCTCCTCTAGCAATTGCTTTAAGTATTGCTCAATGATATCCGACATGTTGTGCATTAATTCATCACCTCTTTTGACCTTCTTTGACTATATTATATGTTCTGTTGTTTATTATTTCAATTAATTTGTTTCTTTAAAAATTTTTAAAATTTTATACCGCTTTCAAAAGAAATAAGTTATCATATAAGGTAGGTTATGATTGAGTATAAACGAAGGGAAAGGTGTGTCAATTATGCATTATATTATCGGGATTATCGGTATCTTATTATTCCTATTTCTAGCATGGTTAGTAAGCTCTGATAAAATGCGTGTTAGATGGCAGTATATAGGGTTAATGATCGTAATCCAGTTTATATTTGCTTTCTTATTATTAAAAACAACAGGTGGATTAACTATCATAGGTGGTATTTCAAGTGGTTTTGGCTACATCATAGCAAAAGCTATGGAAGGGATAAACTTCGTATTTGCGGGTATTGCAAATATCGATCCTAAGACAGATAAGCCTGTTTCAGTTTATTTCCTTAACGTATTAATGCCAATTGTGTTTGTATCAGCACTTATCGGTATTTTACAATATCTTAAAATCTTACCTCTTATCATTAAATATTTAGGTTTAGTCATTTCTAAAGTTAATGGTATGGGGAAATTAGAATCATATAATGCGGTCGCATCTGCAATTTTAGGTCAATCAGAAGTGTTTATTTCTATCAAAAAACAACTTCCATTAATTCCTAAACATCGTATGTATACATTAACAGCTTCAGCTATGTCTACTATATCTGCATCAATCGTTGGTGCATATTTTACGATGGTTGAACCGAGATACGTTGTAACAGCTATCGTATTAAACTTATTTGGTGGATTTATTATGGCATCCATTATTAATCCATATACAGTAGATCCAAAAGAAGACGACATCATGATTCAAGAATCGGAAGAAAAACAATCATTCTTCGAAATGTTAGGTGAATATATTTTAGATGGTTTCAAAGTTGCCGTTATCGTAGCAGCAATGTTAATCGGTTATGTTGCATTAATCGGACTATTAAATGGTGTTACGTCTAACATTCTAAGTTTCGTTTCTGGCGGTTCAGTATCATGGGACTTCCAAACATTAATCGGTTTTGTATTTGCACCATTTGCCTTCTTAACAGGGGTTCCTTGGGCAGATGCAGTACAATCAGGTAGTATTATGGCTACTAAAGTTCTTTCAAATGAATTTGTTGCGATGGGTATCTTACCAGATGCAGATATTTCAGAAAGAGCAAATGGTATCATTTCAGTATTCTTAGTTTCATTCGCAAACTTTGGTTCTATTGGTATCATCGCGGGTGCTGTTAAATCATTAAATGATAAACAAGGGGATAATGTCGCACGCTTCGGTATTAAATTATTATACGGTGCAACATTAGTATCATTCTTATCAGCTACAATCGCAGGATTTTTCTTATAATAAATAGAAGCAGTCTACAGAACAATAATCGTTCTGTAGACTGCTTTTTTGTTTGTTATACTTGTTCTGTTTGATATTGTTTTACGATTTCTTCAATGAAATACGCCATAATTTTGTAGTCTTCAGTAAGTTCCGGATGGAATGAAATACCTAAGTATTGATTTTGTCTTACAGCTACAATTCTATCTTCAACCTTAGATAATACCTCAACACCTTCATGAGCTGATTGTATATGAGGTGCACGTATAAATACTGCATTAACCGCTTCTTCAATACCTTTAACATTTAAATCTTGTTCAAAGCTATCTACTTGTCTACCAAATGAATTTCTCTCAACAACAACATTCAATTTATTTAAATGACTTTCTTGACCTACTACTTCTTTTGCTAAAAGTATCAACCCAGCACAAGTTCCATATATAGGTAATGAACTATTTCTAAGTGCTTCAGTAAAGCCGTATAAATCCATTAAACGACGCATAGTCGTTGATTCTCCACCAGGTAAGACTAAACCATCAATTTCATCTAATTGCTCTACATGCTTAATTGTAATACCTTCATGGCCAGCTTTTTCAATATGCTTAATATGTTCTCTTACAGCACCTTGTAAACCTAGGACACCTATCTTCATATTACCATCCACGCTCTTGCATACGTTCTTCTAATGATAATTGATTGATGTCTAAACCTTTCATAGCTGGTCCTAATTCTTTAGACAATTCAGCAATTAATTTATAATCTTGATAATGTGTAGTTGCTTGAACAATTGCTTTAGCAAATTTTTCTGGTGCTTCAGATTTAAAGATACCAGATCCAACGAATACACCATCAGCGCCTAATTCCATCATTAATGCAGCATCAGCTGGCGTTGCAACCCCACCTGCTGCAAAGTTTACAACTGGTAAACGACCTAAATCTTTAATTTCTTTCAATATTTCATATGGTGCACCAATATTTTTAGCTTCAGTCATAATTTCGTCGTCACTCATCACAACTAATTTACGCACTTCTGCGTTTACTTGTCTCATATGACGAACTGCTTCAACTATATTACCAGTTCCTGGTTCACCTTTCGTACGTAACATTGCAGCACCTTCGCCAATTCTACGTGCAGCCTCACCTAAATTACGGCAACCACAAACAAATGGCACTGTAAATTCATCTTTTTTCAAATGATATTCTTCATCAGCTGGTGTTAACACTTCTGACTCATCAATATAATCTACGCCCATTGATTCCAATACACGTGCTTCTGTGATATGACCAATTCTACCTTTAGCCATTACAGGAATAGATACAGCATTCATAACTTCTTCAACAATACGTGGGTCAGCCATTCTTGCTACCCCACCTGCTGCTCTAATATCAGATGGTACGCGTTCTAACGCCATTACAGCAACAGCACCTGCTTCTTCAGCTAATTTAGCTTGTTCGGCATTAACCACATCCATGATTACGCCGCCTTTTTGCATTTCTGCCATACCTCTTTTAACTTTATCTGAACCAGTAATTTTTGACATCGAAAAACTTCCTCCTTTTAAATCGCTTACTAGTAGGTTATACTAAATTCTGAACTGGTAAAAGAGTCAGATTTATCAAATAATTAGTGGTCAGTTTTCGAGGTGAATAAAATGGAAATGCTCATGTTCGACATCAATAGAAAGATTAATACGCCTATATACATACAACTATATGAAAATATAAAAAAAAATATTATTAACGACGTTATGAGATATAACGAGAAATTACCTTCAAAAAGGCAATTAAGTCATTATTTATCGGTTAGTCAAACAACGATAGAACACGCTTATCAGCTACTTTGCGATGAAGGTTATATATATAGTAAAAATCGTTCTGGCTTTTATATTAATGACATCGTTAATCTACCGGTAACCTATAAATCTAAGATTCCTGAAGCTCACTACATAGAAGAACAAAAGTATCAATATAGCTTTAAACTAGGTGCAATAGACAAAACACATTTCCCGAATGATCTTTTTAGAAAATACGCTAAAGAAGCATTTGATGAACAACAAATAGATTTATTAGATAGTGGCCATAAGCAAGGTGATTTTAATTTAAGAAAAGAAATCAGCTATTATGTCTTTCATAGTCGTGGCGTAAATTGTTCTCCAGATCAAATTGTCGTTGGGTCGTCAACAGAGCAGCTATTATCCATTATTACGGATATCATTTCAGAGTCTAAATATATGATAGAAGACCCTCTATATAAACAAGTGAGAGATTTATTAAAAAGAAAACATATCCCATTTGACTTTATTCCAGTTACGCAAAACGGGATTGACATAGAACAAATTATCAAGACGGATAGTGATGTTGTGTATATTACACCTAGTCATCAATTTCCAACTGGTGTCATTATGGACTTAAAACGACGAACACAACTCATTAAATGGGCTTCAGAACAAGACAATCGTTTTATTATTGAAGATGACTATGATTCAGAGTTTAGATATAGTGGAAGACCGATACCAGCACTACAAAGTTTAGATCATTCAGATAGCGTCATCTATGTCAGTACTTTCTCTAAATCTATTTCACCTTCGTTGCGTGTAGCATATGCTGTACTTCCGAAAAATTTAATTGCTTTATACCATAAAAAAACAAACATAGAAGGTGGTACCGTACCAAGACATACACAATATATGTTAGCTAGGTTTATGAATGAAGGACATTTCGAAAGACATTTGAATCGCATGAGAAAAATTTATCGAACTAAAAGAGATATTATACTCGAACAACTCAAAAAATATCCTGAAACCTTTTCGATTTCAGGGGAATTAACGGGAATGCATTTTATATTAAATGTTCATAATGGTCTATCTTTAGAAGAATGTATAAGAATAATTGAAGCATGCAATATCGATATTAAACCCCTCTCTCATTATCGCTTTAAACAAACTGACGAGAAACCCCACTTTGTTCTTGGATTTGGTGGTATTAATATTGAAGATGCTGAAGCACATATTAATAGTTTAATAGAATGTTTAACCAAATAAAAAAAGACTTCGTGATGAAGTCTTTTTTTATTTGGTATGACTTAAACTTTGTAATTTCATTAATTCATTTCTAATGCTTGTATATTCTTTTAATTCTGGTAAATCAATTTTTTCATAGTCTGCATTAAAGACCACTTTTTTACAAATATTCTCGTATGTCGTTAAATAAAGTCCTAAGTCATGGTCTGATAGCGTCGTAATCTTACCTTGTGCATAAGCTCTTTCTAACGTAAATGCTAATTGTTCAACTGTAAATATAATCGGATAAACATATTCAACCTTTTTAACTTTGTTATCCATTTCATTCAATGCAGCTTGGTACATTGCTTTCGTATTCATGATCTCAGTGTGTAAATCTGTAATAATTTTTGATTTTGCTATATTATGATGATACTTATTAGAAGAAAATATTGCATGTAATAAACTTGATTGTAGTTTTAACGTATTATTAATTGTCTTAGGTAATTTTTTAGACGCTTGATTTCTTCCTACTATCAGTACACCAATTAAACCTATTACTGAACCTATTACTACATCAACAATTCTTGGCATCACTAAATATGTATCGAAATGTTGTGTGATTGCTGCTGACATTAAAAGAACATTAGGCGTGATAAATGTGACTGCAATTGTATAATTAAATGCGATTAATAACTCAGCTGTTCCCATCAAAATCGCCATTAATATGACAATCGTCCATGTATTAGGCTCAAATGCTAAAATTAAAATTGCGACTAACATACCAGTAATTGTACCTACTGTTCTTTGCAGTGCTCTTTGTATTGTAGATAGTGATGATGAACCTAATAATACAGAACAACAAGATATTGGTATCCAATAAGCTCTTTCAAACCCCATACCAAATGCAATGATAACTGAAGTAAATAATATAATTCCATATTGCATAGAAGACATTAAAACTAAAGAATCTCTTGATAAATTTTCTTTAATAATTCTGGAGTACATCGGTTTTCTATAAATAATTTGTTTATCAAATTGTAAATTCTTATCGTTAAGTATCATGACTGTATCATTAATTAATTCTGCTAATGACTTTATGTAAGAGCTCTCTCCATCATATTCAATCGGTACATAATGAGTCGATTCATTTTCTGCAATTCTAAGCTGAATATAATTCAGTGCTTCACTTATTTCTTTTGGTAACACTTCATAACCTTGTGAAGATAATTCTAAACAAGCAGACCATATAGCTTCAGCACGTCCTTTTAACTGCAACATTCTATTATAACCATGCGTTTTATTCCAAAAAGCATTAGCTGTAGTCAAAGTATTTGTTGCATGATGTATCGCATTTAAAGTATTACTACGTGCATCATCAAATTTTTCCCCACTAAAATTTTCAGTTAAAATTGCTAAATTCTTATAAATATTTGATACACTTTCAGCTTCCGGCTTTTTATGATTAAACATTGCATCAACTATTACAACAATTGTACTAACAATACCACCACATAAAACAAGTAATCCTCTATTCAGGAAATCCTCAGGCATAATTGGCATAATAGAAGCTACACTATATGTAAGTACAAAGAATAAAGAAGAAGGTCCAGGTATTTGAAAAGCTTTTAAAACAAAATGACCTACCATCCCTATGAGTCCTAAAACTAATGCATATAAAAATGGAATGGTGATTGTAATCGTTCCTAACATGATACAAATACTTAATACTATAGACACAGTTATAACTTTTCTAATTCGTGAAGGATATGCTCCATTAATAATGTAGATATTACTAAATGATCCCAATAACGCAGTTAGTCCTAAATCGAATCTTCCAAGTAATACGCTTCCAGCTAAAATGATAAAAACAATAATAGCTTGCATAAATGCTTTTTTAGTTGCAAGATTATTTTTATTCACTTTAAACATCACATCAAAATATTTTTTCATGTTATATCTCCTCTCACAATTTTCAAGCAAAAAAAAGAGACCTAACAGGTCTCGAGTGCGGCTCATCGCATCCATTTATAAATATTTGCCCGGCAACGTCCTACTCTCGCGGAACGTAAGCCCAACTACCATCGGCGCTAAAGAGCTTAACTTCTGTGTTCGGCATGGGAACAGGT